>SUUR01000004.1 GCA_015062435.1 Alphaproteobacteria bacterium
GCTCTGCCAATGTCTTGGTTATTGCTGCTGTCAAGGTAGTCTTACCATGGTCTACGTGGCCAATGGTACCAATGTTACAGTGAGGCTTTGTGCGCTCAAACTTCTCTTTTGCCATATTTAAAATCCTAATGTTTATGTTGTTAAGACTGTACTGAAAAGGGGGAGAAAATGGAGCGGGTGAGGGGAATCGAACCCCCGTCATAAGCTTGGAAGGCTTCTGCTCTACCATTGAGCTACACCCGCTTAATCAACCTCTTTCCAAGAGTTTTACCTTATCAGTGGTGGAGGGGGATGGATTCGAACCATCGTAGACTAAGTCGACGGATTTACAGTCCGTTGCATTTGACCGCTCTGCCACCCCTCCATAAAAACTGACAAGGAAGGAGGATTGCTATCCTAATAGCATAATCGCTACCCTGCAAATAATAGTATTTTACACACTTTGTCAACATCTTTTTTATGAAATTCTTAATTAATTTAGCTTAAAATACACTTTAATGTTGAATACTAAGGAAAAAAAATGACTTTTATATCACTTACCGAACGTAGAAATCCTAACACTAAAGATATTGATCTTATGGATTCTCATCAAATTGCCCAAATCATAAACAAAGAAGATCAAAAAGTGGCTTTGGCGATTGAAAAGGTTTTACCTCAAATCGGACAAGCAATAGAGCTTATTGCTCAAGCATTTAATAACGATGGACGCTTAGCTTACTTTGGAGCCGGAACCAGTGGAAGACTGGGAGTTCTTGACGCCTCAGAATGTTGGCCGACTTTTGGCGTTGAACACGGAATGGTTTGTGGCTTTATTGCCGGTGGAGACCAAGCACTCCGATTCTCTATCGAAAACTCTGAAGATAATGCAGAATTAGGATTGCAAGACTTAAAAACTTTTGCCCCTACTTCCAAAGACATTATTGTTGGTATTTCAGCAAGCGGAAACCCTAATTATGTTTTAACTGTTTTAGAACAAGCACAAAAACAAGGTTGCAAAACCATAGCCATCAGCTCCAACCCTGATGCTGAGATGCAAAAATTTGCAAACATCTTTATTTGCCCGATTGTTGGAGAAGAAGCCATTACCGGTTCATCTCGCATGAAGTCAGGAACAGCTCAAAAAATGATTTTAAACATGCTTTCCACCGGTGCAATGATTCGTATTGGCAAAACTTACCAAAACTATATGATTGATGTGCGGCCGGTGAACGATAAATTGATTGATAGAGGTTGCAGAATTATTCAAGAAATTGCAAACATTTCTTACGATTCTGCTTCACGCTATCTGAAACAAAGCAACAACAGTGTTAAAATTGCTTGCATCATGGCAATAAAAAATTGTTCTTATTCTGAAGCAGAACAACTTCTTAAAAACAATGAAGGCATCTTAAGAAAGGTCTTAAACAATGGCTAAAAATGAAAACAAAAATCAAGTTATACTTTACGGACGCCACGCTGTAATTTCTGCGCTTAAAAATCCTAATCGCAAAAAAATAAAACTTCTTTGCACCAAAGAGGTTGCTCATGAACTAAAGCAATATTCTCCTCAAATTGTCGAACGCAAAGAAATTGATAAACTTCTTCCACCCGATTCGGTTCATCAGGGATTTGCTCTCATCTGCACTCCTTTACCTCCGGTAGACTTAGAATATATAATTTCTCAATCAGAAAATACAGATAATTGCCATATCCTGATTTTAGACCAAGTAACAGATCCTCAAAACATTGGAGCTATTATCCGTTCTGCCGTAGCTTTCAACACGTTAGCATTGATCGTTCAAGACAAAAACTCTCCTCAAGAAACCGGTTCTATGGCCAAATCTTCTGCCGGTTTAATAGAATATTTACCAATCGTGCGAGTAACCAATCTTTCTCGAACAATAGAACGTCTTAAAGAAGCCGGATTTTGGACTATCGGCATGGACGGCTATGCACAAACCACTGTTGCCGAGCTTAAAAAAGGAGGCAAAAATGCCATAATTATGGGTTCTGAAGGTAAAGGTATGCGACGTTTGGTAGAAGAAAATTGCGATATAACTGTTCGATTACCAATGAATGAAAAAGCAGAAAGTCTCAATGTTTCGACTGCTGCCGCTATTATGCTTTATGAAATAAACAAGAGATAAAATATGAATTATAATATTGAACTGACTGATATTTGCAAAAGTTTTGGTAATTTATGCGCCGCTAAACATATATCGATTTCAGCACATAAAGGTGTCATCGCACTACTTGGTCCCAATGGTGCCGGAAAATCTACTTTAATGAACATGATTGCCGGTTTCATAACTCCGGATTGCGGTTGTATAAAAATTATGAACACGGATATTTGTCAACACCCTTTGGAGTGCAAACAAAACATCGGTTTCTTGCCGGAAGGTTCACCTCTTTATGCAGATATGTCAGTTAAAGCATTTTTAGATTATGTCGGCGCACTAAAAAACGCCAACAGACAACAAATCTCTCAAGCAATTGATACAGCTCAAATTAAAAACGTACTCTCTCAAAAAATAGAAACTCTTTCCAAAGGCTACCAACGTCGAGTAGGTTTTGCTCAAAGTATTTTAACTAATCCGCCGATTTTGTTATTGGACGAACCCACAGACGGACTTGATCCCAATCAAAAAGAACACATTCAAAAAGTGATTCGCAAAATGGGAGCAAAAAAAACGATTCTCATTTCAACTCATTTATTAGATGAAGCTGAAACTATTGCTGACCGGATTATAATCATGCATAAAGGGACAATTATGGCCGATGGAACTTTAACTCATATTTTACATCAATCAAAAAGTCTTGATCTCGCAGAAGCGTTCAAAAAACTTACTTCCAAATAAACAGAAACCGTGCCTTAAAACAGACACGGTTTCGCCCCAATAAAACAACCTATGAAATTTAACGGATTAATGTACCGTCAAAGTTCCTAACGCAAAAATGAGCGAGATTACCTCTCTCAACAAATCCGGCATCAGTTTTTTTATAAAACTCGCCTTTGTCACTCTTTTCTTTGTGACAAAGAACTATTACCTTCCAACCCGCTTGTCCTATCATTATTTCATGATATTTTTTAGGAGCAATTATTTCTGCCCCATAATCATAGACTACCACCAACAAACCGGCTTTATTTTTAATTTTATAAACAACCAATGTCTCTGGTATATGCTGAAAATCAAAAGTCTTTATACCATTTAACTCCTTAGATTTACCGGTAACTTTGTTAATCAGCAACCCTTTACCGTCTGCTCCGATCAAATAAAGTTTTTCATCTTCCATTATCATCTTAACGAAAATATCGGATATCTTCTTTTTTTCCACTATTGACCATAAAAACAATCCGTCATTTTTTTCCGTACTTAAGACCAAAATCCCTTTTGACGGAATTTCATTAAAAACTTCATTTGTTTTTATTTCATCACAGATAGTACCATCGGCATTATAGAAAAGACATCTACTAAAACCGGATTCATCAACCACTTCACAGATAAACCCGCCTTTCAGAATATCAAGTTGCACCATTTCCGGAGCAAATATCTGGTTTCCATAACGATCAAACACACCATAACAATCGTTTTGTCGTACTTTTATATACTTACCAACCCGCCAAACTTTATCAAAAGTCTTTTCTGTTTTGATGTATTCTTTTTTACCATTCACCATCTGAGGTGTCAAAATTTGCAAAACTTTGTTTCTGCAAACTCTTACAATTGGTTTCAAATTTTTCATAATTTCACAATTTTAATATTAATAATTTCATTGATAAACAGACTCATAAATCAAATTAGTTTTAGAGTCAAACAAAAAAACGCCTGAGATATCAACTCTCAGACGTTTTTACATCATAATAACTAACTCAACACACCAATCGACCTCAAAGCAACCTTTTACCGCCACTTAGTCTGGCGCAAAGCCTCACCCACCACCATAGTTGCAGATACAGCAACATTGATGGAACGTGCTTTTTCATTCATCGGAATAATCAGACGAGCATCTGCAATATCATGTACTTCTTGAGGAACTCCGGCTGATTCTCGTCCCATAAGAATAATATCATTTTCCTGAAATTCAAAATTTACATAAGGAATTGATGCCTTAGTTGTAAGCAAAACTATACGCCCATATTCTTGCGGGTGCTCTACCCGATATTGCAAAAAATCTTGCCAAGAATCATGACGGCGATAATCAACCCTTTCAAGATAATCCATTCCTGCACGACGCATAGCTTTGTCATTAAAAACAAATCCGCAAGGTTCAATAATATCTATCGGAATATCAACACAAGCACAAAGCCTCATCATTGTTCCGGTATTTTGCGGAATATCGGGTTGAAAAAGAGCTAATCGCATTTCAAATCCCTCCTTAAAATATTTTGTTTAGACATTAAAGAGGAAGTTCAAAAGATCCCCATCTTGTACCACATAATCCTTTCCTTCCGAACGCATTTTACCGGCTTCTTTACAAGCTTGTTCACCGCCAAATTTTACATAATCATTATATGCTATTGTTTCTGCCCTAATAAAACCTCGTTCAAAATCCGTATGAATAATTCCTGCACATTGTGGTGCCTTTGAACCTTTCACAAATGTCCAAGCATGCACCTCTTTCGGACCTGCCGTAAAATATGTTTGCAATCCCAAAAGATTATAACCGGCAGAAATAATTTTCGCCAATCCTGTTTCTTCCAAGCCAAGCGCAGATAAAAACTCTTGTTTTTCTTCTTCACTCTCAAGTTGTGCCACTTCGGCTTCTATTTCTGCAGAAATAATTACTGCTTGGGCATTTTCCGCTTTTGCTTTTGCAAAAACTTTCTGAGAAAATTCATTACCTGTTGCCGCAGAATCTTCATCTACATTACACACATACAACACCGGTTTTGAGGTTAATAATTGCAACATTTTATAAGCCTTACAAGCATCTTTATTTGACTTATCCGGAGCCGCTGTTCTTGCCGGTTTTCCAGCCTTTAGAGCGTCTATAATCGGCCCCATAACCTCCACATTAACAATCGCTTCTTTATCTCCACCCTTAGCTTTTTTACTTGCTTGTTCAAAACGTTTTTCCAAAGATTCTAAATCAGCAATCATCAACTCTGTTTCAACAATTTCAGCATCACGGATTGGATTAACACTTCCCTCAACATGAGTAATATTTTCATTTTCAAAACAACGCAAAACATGAACTATTGCATCAACTTCTCTGATATTTGCTAAAAATTGATTTCCCAAACCTTCGCCTTTTGAAGCCCCCTTTACGAGTCCGGCAATATCCACAAACTCAAGCTGTGTTGGCACAACCAATTTTGGCTTTACCATCTCCACCAATTTATCCAAGCGTTTATCCGGTACAGCTACTCTTCCTGTGTTTGGCTCAATCGTGCAAAACGGAAAATTTGCAGCTTGTGCAGCAATAGTCTGTGTAAGAGCATTAAAAAGCGTAGACTTTCCAACATTGGGTAATCCTACAATTCCACAATTAAATCCCATAACACAATCTCCTTACTTCTTACACTGCAAATCACCGAGTTTATTACAAAATTCGGCTATACCATTTTTTATCAAAACCTCGATTATACTGCTAATCATCTCTATTTCTTGCTCAATTACTTTTGCATCAGTCTTTGAAAAACCGCTCAAAACATGATTCACAACCGCATCACCTTTTTGATTTGGATGCCCCACACCAATTCTGATCCGATTATAATTAGGTGTAACCGCCGCATCAATAGATTTTAATCCGTTGTGCCCTCCGGCTCCACCGCCCAGTTTAGCCTTAACTTTACCAACCGGCAAATCCATATCATCATGAATTACGATAATGTTTTGTGGTAATACTTTATAAAAATTGGCAGCTTTTATCACCGAATTTCCGGAAAGATTCATATAAGTATGAGGTTTTAATATATATATTTTTTCCCCATCTATTTTTCCTTCGGCAATCACACCGTCAAATTTTGACTTAAACACACCAAAGCCATAGTCATGAGCAATTTTTTCAACAGCCATAAATCCGACATTATGACGAGTTTTCTCATACTCACTACCGGGATTACCCAAGCCTACTATTAAGAACATTATCACACTCACTTAATCATAAGAATTTAGGGTGATAACACCAAAACGTACAAAGCTGTACAAAAGATGTCATCACCCCGCTAATTTTATATTAGCTGTTCCTAATCCGAACTATTTTCTTAAAAAGTCTACGTGAATAGGCGCATCAGAAACAGGATGGAATTGTACATCTTGGCATTTTACCTTATGTTTTTTTCCATCTAAAACAATTTCGATATCGGCATCATAAAAACCGAAAGTGTCCAATGCTTTTTCCAACTCAACAGGATGCAAAGAGATCATTACAGACTCTTGTTTTCCACCATAAATAACCGCAGGAACACGACCTTCACGACGACATGCACGAGCTGCCCCCTTACCTGCTTTCTCACGCTTTTCAGCATTAAATGTAATATCTGTCATATTAAAAATCCTTTATATTAAAATACAAACAAATTGTTCAAACCTCCAGGGGTGCTTGAACAACAAACTTCATCATACTACATTTTTATTTTTTTTCAAGATATTTTTAAAAAGCAAAAACCCGCTTAAAAACGGGTTTATTACTTAATTGAATTTACAAGTAGCTTGTCTATATTACCATAGATATCAAGCTCCACAAAAATAGACACTTTAACGGGTTCACCGGAAAAGAATACCCCTCCATAGGCAATTGCTTTCATTTTCACACCATTAACAAGCAAATCACCATATAATTCACCTTCAAAAGAAAGCTGTTGAGGAATAAAAATTCCTCTGGGATTTTCCATTAAAAACTCGGCTAAAATCTCATAACTTACTCGCAAAGATTTTTTTTGGATAATATAAATCATAATCCATATTACCCACAAACAAATCATTTCATCAGCAGAAAAATTACCCTTTCCCCAAAAAATAATAAACCCCAAAAACAATAGATTTGTTAGTCGAGAAATTATTTTCATACTTTTTATTTGTTCAAGCGTAAATAACCACTGTTTTGATATGATTTGCACCGCAGACACCGAACCAATCAGTACAAATGCCATAATTAAGCCGTGAAATGTAGTCATAACTCAGAATTTTGATTTAACAATTTTTCACTAATATCAATAGCCCAACGTCTTTCTTCACAAAAAAGACAAGTTACTATCCCTATAACAAACTTATCATTTTTGATGTCAAAAACTTCCGAAACGAATAAACCGTTACGTTCTTTTCCACGCCAATAAAATTTACATAAATATTCATTGGGTGTTTCTGCTTTTTGAATATCATACGCTCTGACTGTTTTCAGAAAAATATCTCTCTGAGAAAAGACTACTACCAATATGATTCCCAATAAAATTAATAATCCAAACATAAGCTTAAAATTTAATAATTAATACTTTGTCCAAAACATAAACAAAAAAGCTTATAGAGTCAAACAAAAAACGCCCGAGAATGAAAGTTCTACGAACGTTTTTCAACATTAACCACAATGGATAAAGCCTATACAAATTTAGAAACGGTACTTTACATCAAATCCGACGGTAGTATCTTTATAATCCTTTCCAAATGTATGAGAAGCACCGGCACCGATACTCCAACGAGCATCAACATTATATTCTACACCTGCTTCAACTCTTCCCAATGTTCTGTCTTCAGTAGTATGAACACTATCCAATCCTGCAACTTCAAGCTGGCTTCCTTCATGCACTGTTTGAATCACACTTGGCTTCATATAGATAGCCAAATTTCCTTCATCAAGTGTCCATTCTTTTTGAACTTTGGCTCCGACTTCAACTTCAAATCTATGAGCGGCTTCAAGTTGAACTGCTTTTCCTGCATTATCTTTTATGTTATCATAATTCAACATCTGATAACCGAATTGCAATTCCGGAGCAAACGTCAAACCTTTAGATACTTCATATATATGAGATACATCTAATGTCACACCCAGTTCAAGAGCATCTGTTTTTGCATAAACTCCATCATCAGATGCAATTTCAGCCTTTTGTATTCCGGCATATAAAGCACCCACAATCTTAGTATCATGTTTATCTCTGCGGAAATATGCACCCAACAAATAACTATCTATATTTATTTCAGAACCGATTTCAGAATAATATTTATCTCCTTTTCCGCTAAATTCATAATCACCTTGTCTGTAAGATGCTAATATTCCCCATTTATTGACACCATCTGCGGAGATATCAATACCTGCGTCAAGCCCGTTTATCTCAGCCTCATAATCATACGGAGCTTTAATATCTGTGTTTTGATGAATAGGAGCTATCCATGCATTACGCACCGGAGCAATACTACGGCATTTACCTTTATAACACCTCTTGCCTAATAATTGATTTTTTCCGATATAGTTAGCTATATTTCTGTTCAAACCAGCGGTTTGCTCAAATCCTGCATCATATAATCCCATATAGGCTATCATTTCTGCTACCAATTTACGAGTTCCTGATGTATTTGCCGGCTTTTCAGGTTCAGGTTTCGGCTCTGGCTCTGGCTCTGGCTCCGGTTCTGGCTCAGGTTCTGGTTCCGGCTCCGGCTCAGGTTCTGGTTCTGGCTCAGGTTCTGGCTCTGGTTCTGGTTCCGGCTCCGGCTCAGGTTCTGGCTCTGGTTCTGGTTCCGGTTCAGGAACAACAGGCAAATTGTCTACATAAGTATACCATTTTGCATCATCTTTCTTTGTTTCCCATTCAAACGGACTACCTTCTACACGCCAGATATCAAAACTACTTGCTGTTTCTTCCAAATCATTTGCAACTTCTGCAAACAAGATATCTTTACTTGGCATTTCCACAGAATTAGACTTTAAGTACACATTGGTATTACCGATAACATCTCCCTGCACAACCATCTTATCTGCCGTATCTTTTTCCGGCTCAACATTAAGAACTATCAATGCTCCCGAAGATGCACTATAATTTCCTGCAATGGTAATAATATCATCTGCTTCGCCATCATTATCATGAATAGTAAAGTCCATTGTTCCGCTGTTAGCTACATTACCATCAATTGTAATTTCCAATGGTGAGTGACCGGATACATCTAATACAGCTCCCTCGCCTATAATCATATCTTTATTGGTACCGACCAATTCAATATCATCTTCTAATTTAACTATTGTTGCCGGAGCTGATTCAGTTGCCTTAATATTTATCACATCCCAACCGGCAACTTGAGTTGCACCTTCTTTTATTATTCCTGCAATAGAATATTCTCCTCCGGCTAAAGTTAAAGATTTATCGGTTGTCAAATCTTCATTAACCAGTTTGGCCACTTCATCTTTAACAAACACATCATTAACACCGCCTGTTACGGTCAATGATTTTGCATCTTCATTCATGAATAATGTACTAAAATCAAAACTTGAATCTGATACATCTGCCAACTTATCAATTTCAATATCACCATGTAATTTGGTTGCTACGTCAATATTCAAAATAGACTCAGCTTTGGCAATAAGATTTTCGACAAATGCACCTGCGTGAGTTAAAAGTTTACCACCCTTCTCAACTATGGTGTCTATGGCTGAATTATAAGATCTTAAAGTTAAAGTACCGTCATTCACTGTAGTGTTTTTAACTTTTCCTCCACCTCCAACAGTTAACTTATTGCCATTATTTAACACAAAATTATTAGCAACTTTATTTTCTATAGAAACATCTTTTCCATAAATAGTAGCATTAGTTAAAGTCATATCAGTATTAAGTTCAAATTTACCATTTTCATTAATAGTTAAACCATCAACTATTGAAAATCTATCTCCAATTATAGTACCACCATTTATAACAGTATTATTAGCCTTACCATTACTACTTAAAGTTAAAGTACCGTCATTCACTGTGGTATTATTAGCAGTACCTCCACTTGTTACAGTTAACTTACTGCCATTATTTAACACAAAATCATTAGCAACTTTATTTTCTATAGAACGTTCTTCACCATAAATATTAGCATTAAGCAATGTCATTCCGGTATTAAATTCAAATGCTCCATTCTCATTAATGGTTAAAGAATTAAAAGAAACAAAGCTACCAGATCCACTTATAATACCTCCATTTATAATAGTATTATTAGCCGTACCATATAACATATCAAACCTACCTCCATTCACTATGGTATCGTTTGCAATACTTCCAGTTGCTACAGTTAAAGTACCGTCATTCACTGTGGTATTATTAGCAGTACCTCCACTTGTTATAGTTAATTTACTGCCATTATTTAACACAAAATCATTAGCAACATTATTTTCTTTTTCTATAGAACGTTCTTCACCATAAATAGTTGCATTACGCAATGTCATTTCGGTATTAAATTCAAATGCTCCATTCTCATTAATAACTAATCCATCAACTACTGAATGCCTAAGTCCAATTAAAGTACCATCATTCACTATGGTATCGTTTGCAGTACCTCCATCTGTTACAGTTAACTTATTACCATTATTTAATACAAAATCATTAGCAACTTTATTTTCTATAGAATGTTCTTCACCATAAATAGTTGCATTAAGCAATGTCATTCCGGTATCAAATTCAAATTTACCACCATCATTTATTATTAAACCATCAATTATTAAACTACCATTTCCATAATAATTTGAAGTTGTTCCAATTATAGTACCACCTTTTATAACAGTATTATTAGCCTTACCACTACTACTTAAAGTTAAAGTACCGTCATTCACTGTGGTATTATTAGCAGTACCTTCACTTGTTACAGTTAACTTACTGCCATTATTTAACACAAAATCATTAGCAACTTTATTTTCTATAGAACGTTCTTCACCATAAATATTAGCATTAAGCAATGTCATTCCGGTATCAAATTCAAATTTACCACCATCATTTATTATTAAACCATCAATTATTAAACTACCATTTCCATAATAATTTGAAGTTGTTCCAATTATAGTACCATCATTCACTATGGTATTATAAGCTTTACCTGCATCACTTAAAGTTAAAATGCCACTATTCACTGTAGTGTTGTTAACTTTTCCTCCAAAAATCACACTTAAAGTACCACTATTTATTATTGTACTTCCACTGATATTACCTTGTATATTACCATTTACAGATACCATTCCTCCATTAATAATATAGTCATCAGCAACATTGGTTAAAATACTAACAGATTGTCCGACTCCAATTGTTTGGGTTGCTCCATAAGCAAATGTGCTATTTAAACCAAAAAATGCTACTAGAGCCACTGCCCTGCAGCATTTACACCATATATTCAAACTTTCTGTTTGTATCATAGCACACCACCCTTTCATACTTTTGAATTAATAAAAATTAACCAACTCAACAACGCTTATCAGAGGTACTATTTTTAAATAATACCATATTTTTTGTCCTCACACAACAATAAATTATGTTATATGTTTTAACGAAACATTAACAAAAATATTAGCGTTTCCGCCGATTCTCTGCAAATAAAGACTCAGATTCACTTTGAGTCATATAAAAATTTTTATCCATTCTCTCCGAATCGCACAGTCAAACAAAAAACGCCTGAAATATCCTCTTCCAGACGTTTTTATTCCATAATAACAAACTCAATTCATAAGGTTGATATGTGAGTCGAATAGTATGCATCAATGGGATAAATTTTAGTGTACATAATAGTACATAAATTTCAAAACACCCTATGACAACACACTAATCGACCACCAAGCAACCTTTTACTTTTCTAAGTCAGAACCATCTTCCTGATTAACTCTCTTTGCAGAAAGTTTAATCTTACCTCTGTTATCTGTTCCCAAACATTTAACCCAAATTTGGTCACCTTCTTTATAGAAGTCAGAAACAGAAGCTATACGTTCATTTTTAACTTCAGAAATATGAACCAAACCTTCGGTTGTTCCCAAGAAACGAACAAACGCACCAAAATCCATAATTTTGGTAATTGTACCATGATAGATTTTGCCTTCTTCCGGCTCTGCCACAATACCCATAATCCATTCAAGAGCTGCATCACCTTCTTCTTTTTTCATAGAAGCAATTTTCACAACCCCATCATCAGATATATCAATTTTGGTATGAGTTTTTTCTACAATTTCACGAATAACTTTACCACCTGTTCCGATAACTTCACGAATTTTATCTACCGGAATTTTGATAGCCACAATACGTGGAGCTCTATCAGAAACATGTGGACGAGGTTCTGCAATAGCTTTTGCCATTTCACCCAAAATATGGATACGCCCCTCATGAGCTTGAGCAAGAGCATTTTTCATGATTTCCTTAGTAATAGATGTAATTTTAATATCCATTTGCAAAGCAGTCACACCATCTTTTGTTCCGGCAACTTTAAAATCCATATCGCCCAGATGATCTTCATCGCCCAAAATATCAGTTAAAATAGCCACTCTGCCATCTTCTTCTTTAATCAATCCCATAGCAATACCGGCAACAGGTTTCACCATTGGCACACCAGCAGACATCAAAGACATTGTTGTTCCACACACGGTTGCCATAGATGATGATCCGTTAGATTCCATAATATCTGATACTACTCTGACTGTATAAGGGAAAGCATCTTTATCTTTTGGCATCATCGGATGAATTGCACGCCAAGCAAGTTTTCCATGTCCGATTTCACGTCTTCCCGGACTACCGATACGCCCGCACTCACCAACAGAAAATGGCGGGAAGTTATAATTTAGCATAAAATCTTCCTTATATTCTTCCATCAACCCATCAACAATTTGAGCATCTTCTCCTGTTCCCAAAGTGGTAACCACCAGCGCTTGAGTTTCTCCACGAGTAAACAAAGCAGAACCATGAGCCGTAGGCAATACATCTACCTGACAAGCAATCGGACGCACAGTTTTGGTATCACGTCCATCAATTCTGTGTCCGGTAGTCAAAACAGCCTCACGCATAACATGGTGCATCAATTTTTCAATAGCATCTTGAGCATATTGTTGATCAAATTCATTTTCAGGATCCAAAGTTGCTTTAAACTTTTCTGAAGCTAAAGCAATCATTTCACCGCGTTTTAATTTATCTGTAATTTTAAATGCTTCTTCATATTCTTTAGTAAAATCTTTTGCTAAACGAGCATATAATTCATCAAACTCAGGAGGAAACACCGGAGCGTCCCATTTTTCTTTTCCGGCTTCTTTTGCTAATTCAGCAATCAAATTAATTACCGACTGGAAGTTATCAAAACCGAACATAACCGCACCGAGCATAACTTCCTCAGACAATTCTTGAGCTTCGGATTCTACCATTAAAACACCTTCAGATGTACCGGCAACCACCAACTCTAAATCTGTATTTTTGAGCTGTTCCAATGTTGGATTTAGGATATATTCACCATTTTTATAACCTACTTTTGCACTTGCGATCGGTCCCAAGAATGGAATTCCGGAAACTGCCAAAGCTGCAGAAGCAGCAATCATTGCCGGAATATCAGAATCCGTATTTTGATCATGAGCTAATACTGTACAAATAATTTGAACTTCATTTTTAAATGCATCAGGGAACAACGGACGAATAGGCCTGTCAATCAAACGAGAAACCAAAACCTCACGCTCAGATGGCTTACCTTCTCTTTTCATAAATCCGCCCGGTATTTTACCTGTTGCATAATATTTTTCTTGATAATTCACTGTCAAAGGAAAGAAATCCTGATCAGCTTTCACCTCTTTTGCCGCACAAACCGTTGCAATAACTTGGGTCTCACCATAAGTAACAATCACTGCACCGGTAGCCTGTCTGGCCACTTTACCTGTTTCTAATACTAACTTTCTTCCGCCCCATTCCATCTCTTTGCGGCAAACTTTAAAATCTATCATATTTCTATTTCCTTTCATTTAGAATATATATCTATCCAATCATCTACCTGCCCCATGCAGGATTTTTAAGAAACAAACTGCGGAGGCAACATCCCCCGCAGTCCTTATCTTTAAGAAAATCTCATTTTTGAAAAATTTGTTTTAGGAAGTAAATTAGAGTGATTTTTTGTGACGAAGAAAATTTGAGTGTACATAGCAGTACATGAATTTTCTGAGATCACACAAAATTGCTCTAGATTGCCCATAAAACAATTTTTCCTTATTTTCTGAGATCTAACTTCTTAATCAAAGCCTGATAACGTTCTTCACTCTTACCTTTCAAATAATCCAAAAGGTGACGACGACGGCTTACTTTTTTCATCAAACCCAAACGAGAGTGAGTATCTTTAGCGTGGGTCTTAAAATGTTCAATCAAATTATTGATTTCAGCAGTCCAAATAGCGATTTGAACTTCCGGAGAACCTGTATCATTCGGATTCAAACCATAAGATTCAACAATTTTCTTTTTTTCTTCATTAGAAATCGACATCATATTTTCCTTAAATTAAAAGTTAAAAACTCGAACCGGAGAAATTCTGGTATCTTCGATTCGTACCATTGCCACCAAATTTCCGTTACAAGTAGCACTCACTTCCTTTCCTATCAGATGAGATACCTGATAATTCTTGGGAGACACACCTTGCCCCTGTTTAAGTTTAGCGGCATCAGCTTCGGTTACGGCAATATCCACGATGTCGCGCAGACATGTTATTACCGAAAGCAATTCTTTTTGGCGTTCACCAACATATTCTATTTTTTCTAAATTTTCCAGTAAAATCGTACATGACAAATCAAAAATCCCACATTTCGTCCGCCTTAGGGCTGTTAAATACCCGATTGTTCCTAGTTTTTTGGCAATATCTGCTCCTAACGTTCGCACATACGTGCCTTTTGAACACCGCACTTTGCAATGAGCAATATCCGATTCGGGCATATCCAACAAATTCAATTCATAAACACATATTTTTCTTTCGGGAATTTTCACTTCTTGTCCATTTCTAACCAAATCATAAGCTCTTTTTCCCTCTATTTTTATTGCAGAATAAGCCGGAGGAATCTGAACAATTTCACCTAAAAACAAAGGCAATACATCTTTTACTTCTTTTTCGGTAGGTATTTTCCCGCCTTCTGTAATAATATTACCGTCACAATCAAGAGAGTCTGTTTCAGATCCGAACTTCAACCAAAACTCATATTCTTTATCACCGTCCGTCACATAAGGTATAAGTTTTGTAGCTTCTCCAAAAGCAATTGGCAACACTCCTGTTGCAAACGGATCCAGTGTTCCGCAATGTCCGTTTTTTGACGCATGCAACAAATGACGTGTCTTCCCCACTACTTGAGTTGACCCCATTCCGGCAACTTTATCAATCACCAACCAACCGTCTACCTTATCACCTTTATGTTTCATTTTTTCCTCAAAATTACATTTACTGAAGATACTTTTACATATAACAAATTTAAAATAAAAAAGTCGAGGATTCTTTTTCCTCGACTCAAATCAGAAGCTTTTAATTTTTTCACCATCTGCAGAAAATAAAATTGGCTCACCGTTAGATGCAGTTATTCGAACATAATCTTCTTCCAACTCTATTTTATTAGCCAACCAACATTCATCAGCCTGACTATCAAACCCCACAAGAGAAGTCTTAAGTTCTATCTGATTTTCTTCCAAAAATTTTCTTGGAACTTTTGTTAAAAACACCAAAAACTTAGCACTACACTTTTTAGGTAGACGAACAAAAATCAACCTTTGAGATTTTGCCCCCTTTTGCCTAAGCACATTTATGGGTCGCTCATAAACAGACAACAATTCTCCGGAATTTTCCAAAGAACATACTCGAATTAAAAAATCTTTTTCATTTTTTACATAAACGCTTCCGGCATTCACAATAAATTTTACCATAACATAATATTTTTTAATAATACCTGTAATTCATAATTAAAATTCAGAGGCCTTATAACCACAAAATCACAACATGTCAAACACAAAAAATCCGGATAACAAATATCCGGATTCTTACTGATATTTTTATTATTACTTCAAATCTTGAGCCACATGAGGATTACGCAACAACTTTTCAATATCATCAACTGCTTCAAAAGTCTTATCAACCCTAAAATTAATTTCCGGCACATATCGCAAAGAAGTTTTCGATGCAACTTGTTTCCTAAAAAAATTAGCAGCTAATTGCAATCCGCCTAAAACTTCCTGCAAATAATTTCCGTTGGTAGTCATAAACCAAACCGTACAATACTTCAAATCAGGAGAAACCGTAACTTTGGTAACGGTTACCATTGTATCAATTCCTTCCAAATTACGCACTTCACCTCTATCAATAAAATTAACTATAATTTTTCTGATTTCTTGTGCAACTCTAAGCTGTCTTTGAGATGGCTCTTTAATTTCTGCCATATTATCCTCCTTTACAAATTCAATATCGTTAACGTTATTCCTACAATTAATGGTATCGAAAAATTATCATCAATATCTATCTTATCCTCAAACACTTCTGCTATTGTAGCTAACATACAAGCCACCACACTAGCCACATTAAACGGATAAACCGTTGAATATACCATTGTTACAACCAACGCACTTACAAAAAAAGCTATCGTTCCTTCCAATGTTTTACTTTTATATATTTTTTTTGAACCGTAAGCTTTTCCGAAAAGTGCCGCCGCCGTATCAGAAACCAACATAATAGTTAAAGCAATCGCTGCAACAGATTTTGAAAACAGCATCACACACACTATTGCCGCTGCCATCACATACATTGACCCCGTAGCCTGAAAACTTGCATGAACAGTCTCTTGCTTTCGCATTGTTTTTGCAAACAATACTCCAAAAATTTTTCTAGCCCATGTTTGTTTCTTAAAATTAGCATATTCAAGAATGGCATCAGCTGCTAACAAAAACGCAAATAACGTTACCGACACCCCTGAATGAAACCAATAAATTACCGCCGGTATCCACAAAGAACTTAAATGTATTGCTTTCCGATAAAGTTCTTTTCTAAAAGACTTATCTAATGGAATATTGTCCAAAACCAACGGATTAAGACGATAATCCCGCAACCATCTAAGCCTGTTTTTCCATTTATCGGCTCTATCAAACTTAAGCATTATTGCTTACCTTATTTTTTAGAACAACAACAACCCTGTTCTTTGCTATCCTTTTTTTCACCACATTGATGATTTTCATCACAAGTACAATTATCACCACAGGTACAATCAGGATTCATACATTTTGGGTTATTACAAGCCATGATTTTTCTCCATAATCAAATAAAACACCTATATTTTATATAAACCAGCCTCAAAAATAAGCAAGTGTTTTTATTTTTCAAAATTTTGTCAAATTTTTGATTGCCAACTATCAAAATTTATGATATATCAGCAACCAGAAACAAATTAAACACATGATTATTATGAAAGAAAAAATTAACTTTAAAGAGGTCATGTCGATCCTCTCTGGTTTACCTGTAAATGGAGTAAACATCGAAAAATCGTCAAAAAAAATTGAGTACATACTCAGAAACACTCCTGAGTATACTTACGATGACTACACCAATCTCAAACAAAACATCAAATATTTTTATGAGACGAAAGGTGTAAACGATTTTAACCGCATCGTACTCAATTTCAAAAAGAGGTACAACTTTAACAACATAATTAAAGTTGACGATTGTCTCTGTCGCATCGCAAAAAAAACTCTAATCCCTATGGACTTAGAAGTAGAGATGTATAGCGATGAGATAATCGAAAATTATAAACCAAGCCACTGCCCTCTCCCTGTGGTTTGGAGAAGAAATGATTTTGGGGAAGAAGAAGCTTTTTGCCCAAAATGTGGCAAAAAACTTGAATACTGGATTTGTACAACAGATCACAGTATTCGCAGTTACACACCTTGTAATTGCAAATAAACTAAAGCTCCCTATTGGGAGCTTTTCTTTTACAATTATTCTTTTCTGATTTCCGAAAAAACTTTTTCCCATCCAAAATTATGGGTAGCTCCTTTAACTTCAACAATCTTCCCGTTATTCCATACAAATTCTTTTACCAAAAAAGGCGGTATCACCTCATCACATTCACCCACATAATGAACCTGCGGAATTTTCAAAAAATTTTTTCTGTAATTTTCCAAACTCATCGATTCGCTTAGAGGCTCCAAAATATGATAATTCGTCCATTCTCGATGATTTAAATTTCCGGCAATGGTAATAATTTTTTTAACTTTCAAATCCGGATTTAACGTAGCAACCAAACCAGCCACTTGTGCCCCACCGGAAAACCCCACCAAAACCACATCATTTTTCCCGACAATTTGTTTTATTGCCGCTTCTTCAGCCTTAATAATTTCCGGAGCAAATCTCGCCGTAGTCCAATGCCTTTGAGAGCAAATACCTCCTTTTATATATTGGCATGGTCTGGCCAAATAAATAACATTATCATTCTCATCACCAAACGCCAATTCTCTGACTAATTTACCTTTTGGTGTAGGGTTTCCGGTTGCCTTGCCTCTGGCATTAAAAGCATGCCCGTCACCCTCAATATAAACTTTATATTTAGACTTAGGATTAGTAATTTTTTGCCACGATGCAATTTTAAAATTATCGGTTTTGATAATTTTATACTCAAAACTATCAGGAATATCTATCCCGACACATCCCGTAAGCAAAAACATAATAAATAAAAGTTGTTTCATTATAAAATCCTATAAACTTAAATTCATTATACCTAATCAAAACAAAAACACCAGATTGTTTTTTACAAGAAAAATATTAATAAATCCATAAATCCCAAAGCAATAAAAAAATTGGGGTTCGACCCTACGGTGGACAACAAAAAAAGCCGCTTTCGCATAAGCGGCTTTGAATTGGCGTACCCGGAGGGCTGGAGGCAAAAATTGCCAATTGCTCTTGGCAATTTTAACGACAGGCGAGAGGCTTGTTAATTTGCGACTTGGCTGCCCAAGCCAACCAAGCAAATGTTACAAACCGAGTGACCGCAGTGAGTTAGCGATTGCTCTAATAAGAGCAGAGCTTACGAACCAGAACGAACCTTTGGGTTCGACCCTACGGTAGACAACAAAAAAAAGCCGCTTTCATATAAGCGGCTTTGAGTTGGCATACCCGGAGGGATTCGAACCCACGACCCTCAGCGTCGGAGGCTGATACTCTATCCAACTGAGCTACGGGTACATCAATAGTTCATCTAAATACACCCAAAAAAAACATTTTACCAGTAAAAAAACACTATTTTCTTTTTCAAATCAACTTTTTGCTTGACTATTCTCCCTTTTATATGTATTAAACCAACCAACAATATTGTTGAAAAGGATTAAACTAATGTCAAAAAAATGTGATATTTCCGGTGTCGGCGTACAAAGCGGCAACAATGTCAGCCACGCAAATAATCGTAGCCGTCGTCGTTTTTTGCCTAATTTACAAGTAGTTTCTTTATTAAGCGACTCATTAGGTAAAATTTTTAAATTAAAAGTTTGTTCAAAAACATTGCGTTCTATTGAACACAATGGTGGTTTAGACGCTTATTTGGAATCAACTTCCAATACTAAATTAACAGAAGAAGCTAAAAAGATTAAAAAATCTATTGCTAAGAAAAAAGCATCTAACTAATTGAAAAACAATATCTTTAACCCTGCTTTTAGTTTAAGCAGGGTTTTTTTATCCCCATTATCCACACAATCCACAACCTTCAAAAAATAAAATCTCATATTGTTTTGTTTTTTTTAAAAAGCTTGCTATAACCGGAATCAAACAATCAAAATTATAAGGATTCAAAATGGAACAACCAGATATAACCAATCTTCCGCAAAATATCGAAGCAGAACAAGCATTAATCGGCGCCATTTTAGCCAACAACAAAGCTTATGAAAAAATTTCTGAATTTCTCAAACCACAACATTTTGCCGATTCTATGCATTCAAAGATTTTTGATGTTATCTCAAAAATAATAACCAGAGGCCGTGTCGCAGATGTTATAACGTTAAAAAGCTATTTTGAACAAGACGGTTCTTTAGATGAGGTAGGCGGTATCAAATATCTTATTAAATTGGCAGATTCTGCCACACCGTTAACCAATGCCGAATATTATGCCCAATTTATATATGACAAATACTTACGCCGAGAACTCATTGCCACCGGTTTTGAAATTGTCAACAATGCTACTAAAGAAGATTTAGATTCTGATGCTTCTGAACAAATTGAAATTGCAGAAAAAAAGCTTTTTGAACTTTCCAATCAAGGTGATATCAACGGTGGATTTGTAGATTTTTCACAAGCTCTTACCACATCACTTTTTCATATTGAACAAGCTTATCAAAAAGATGGTAAAATTTCCGGTCTCCCCACATCACTAGATGCTCTTGATAAGAAAACCGGCGGCTTAAACAATTCAGACTTAATCATCATTGCCGGACGTCCGGCAATGGGAAAAACCGCTCTTGCCACCAATATGGCATACAATGTTGCAGAATATATGATGCACGCTAAAAACATTGATGAAAAATCAAAAGGTGTAGCATTTTTCTCCCTTGAAATGTCAGCAGACCAATTAGCATCTCGTATCTTGTCAACCGTTACTCAAACCAATGGCCATAAAATGCGTACCGGAGAACTCGACAACGCAGAATTCACACGAATAGCAGCAGCAGTAAGAGAGTTGGAAAGGATTCCTTTTTATATTGATGACACTCCAGGCCTTAATATCAACTCGATCCGCACTAGAGCCCGCCGCCTAAAAAGAAACAAAGGCTTAGGTTGTATAGTTATTGACTATATTCAACTTATTAACGGTACCGGCTCCAAACGTTCCGAAGGCAACCGTGTCCAAGAACTTTCAGAAATTTCTCGAGGTTTAAAAATTCTCGCAAAAGAACTTAATGTACCGGTAATTGCCCTATCACAACTTAATCGTGGTGTAGAACAAAGAGAAGATAAACGTCCGGTAATGTCTGATTTACGTGAATCCGGCTCTATTGAGCAAGATGCCGATATCGTAATGTTTGTATACAGAGAAAATTACTACCTCCAAAATGAAGAACCTCAACAAAAAGCCTCAGAAACACCCGAACACTTACAAAAACGTATTGAAGAATGGGAAGCTCGCAAAAGAGCCACTCAAAACGTTGCAGAAGTTATTATTGGTAAACAACGTCATGGCCCAACCGGAACTGTTCAACTTTTTTGGAACGGTGACTATGCTCAATTTGGTAATCTTGCTAAAGAAGAATACTTACCGGAAAGAATAGGAGATTAAAATGGCAATCTCTCCAAATTTTTGGAAAAACAAAAAACTTTCTGACTTCACAGAAGAAGAATGGGAAGCCATTTGCACCAATTGCGGTCGCTGTTGTCTCATAAAACTACAAGATGAAGAAAGTGATGATGTTTTTTTCACTGATGTAATCTGTCGTTACCATGATAATAAAACTCACAAATGCACACAATATAGCAAACGCTGTGAGCTTGTTCCTACTTGTCTAAAACTAACACCGGAAAATATTAATAATATCTCATGGATACCGGATACTTGTGCCTATTATATTTTAGCTAACACCGGCACACTTCCGGCATGGCACCCTTTGGTTAGCAAAAACGCATTACCTGAAGAATTTAAAGCGCCAAACAACAGCATCAGTGAACTTCTTGTTTCTGAAGAAGATTTGGAAGATCACATAATAGAGGATTATTTTGATGACTGATAACTGGATAGATGAACCATATTCGCCCCAATCTCGTTATGATAATTTAGATAATATTGAACCTGAATTTTGGAAAAAGAAAAAACTTGAAGATATGAGCAAAGAGGAATGGGAATTATTGTGTGACGGATGTGGAAAGTGCTGCCTAAACAAAATGCAAATTCGTAAAAACATAAAATTTACCAATACGGTATGCAGATTTTTAGATTGCCACTCATGCCTTTGTCAAATATATCATCACCGTTTTGAAAAAGTACCGGATTGCCGAGACATCGACATTTCGGCTATTAGAGAACAGCCTCGTTGGTTACCTAAAACTTGTGCATATTGGTTACTTGATAATGGATATGACCTACCCGATTGGCACCCTCTAATCACCGGCAAAGCAGAAAGTGTACATCAGGCAAAAATGTCTTTACGCAACCGAGATGTTGTATCAGAAAGCAGAGTAACCGATTATGAAGATTACATTATTGACTGGTCAGACCTTTGATATCGCCAAATCTTTAGGATTTGACATCAAAATCATCAAATCATCTGTTGCCAAAAAACTTACATTACGAATAGATGAAAAAAACAAATCTCCAATTCTGACTATCCCTAAAAGATGTAGTTCTAAACAAGCCTATGATTTTGTAAAAAATCATATTGATTGGATAAACCAAACTTTAAGCAAACTTCCTTCCGCACAAAAATTTAGAAACGGTGAACAAATAAGCCTTATGGGTAAACCAATCACTATCATTCACACCCCTGATAAACGAGGTGTGTGTTTAGAAAACGATAGATTATTAGTTGGCGGAAACATAGAATTTTTGCATCGACGAGTTACTGATTTTATAAAAAAACACGCCAAACAATTTCTTTACAATCTCTCCCAAGCATACGCAGATAAGTTAAACTGCACAATCAACAATATTGTCATTAAAGACACCAAGTCACGCTGGGGAAGTTGCTCCAATAAAAGAAACATCAACTATAATTGGAGAATTGCTCTTGCTCCAGATTTTGTAATAAATTATCTCGTTTGCCACGAGGTTTCCCATTTAGTTCATCAAAACCACTCTTCTGATTTCTGGCAATGTGTCGCCAACCTCTGCCCTGACCATGAATTAGCTCGCCATTGGCTCAAAGCTAACGGCAAAGAACTATATAAATACATATAAAAAATATTTTAAATCTCAAACCATTCTTTTGTTTTGTCAAAGAGTTTTAATGCGATATTGACACGATATCAAATTAATGATATACTACAACTTGTTACGCTTACTTAATAAAAGGAGTACCGCCATGAAAAAGATATTATCTATAATTTGTCTTGTATTTACTTTTTGCATTTTTAATCAAAATGATGCTAACGCTTTAGCAAAAAAAACATTTAAAGCCAAACAAGAATACAGCGTTGCTAAAAAAATCAAATCTGCTAAATTAACCAAAAAACCAAAAGAAATAAAAAATGCACTAGAGTCAACAAAAAAAATTAATTCAATAAAATAACTCTAATCTTCAAGGAGAGTTGTTTTGAAAAACGACTCTTTTTTTTACATCCCAAACTTCACTTAAAAACCATTATACAAATTTGTAAAATTCGGAGAATGGTTTAGATAGAGCAATTTCTAGGAGTGATAAAAATTCTAGTGTACATAATAGTACATGAATTTTTACCAACTCCATAAAATTGCTCTAGATAAGTCATTATACAAATTTTTCGATAGTTTTTGTTAGCTTCTTAATAGAATTCAGCTCTATTTGGCGAACTCGTTCTTTAGATATATTATAAGCTTTACTTAAATCATCAAGTGTAACCGCCTTATCTGCAAGCCTACGCTTAAATAAAATATCTTTTTCTCTGGGATTTAAGCAGAATAATGCTTTATTAAACAAATTTCTACGATACTTCATTGTTTCTGAATAGGCAAAAACTTCTTCTTGATTAGGACGGTTATCTGCAATAAAATCCATCCACTCAGTTCCGCCATCTGCCGATGTATCTATTTGTGTATTTAAAGATCCGTCATGAGATTTAAGCCGCATATTCATATCCGTCACATCTTGAACAGATACATCTAAAGAGCTGGCAATTCCTTTCAATGCTGACGGAGAAAGTTCTCTATCATCAATAATATTCAATTTATTTTTAATTTTTCGAAGATTGAAAAATAATTTCTTCTGAGCAGCGGTCGTTCCTATTTTCACCAAAGACCAAGAATTAAGAATATATTTCTGAATAGATGCCTTAATCCACCACAATGCATATGTTGAAAATCTAAAACCTTTTTCCGGTTCAAATTTTTCTATTGCATATAACAGGCCTATATTTCCCTCCGACACCAATTCTGCCACAGATAAACCATATCCTCTATATTTTGCAGCAACTTTCATCACTAATCGCAAATGAGAAGTTACCAATATTTTTGCAATTTCCGGATCTTTTGTTTGTTGATATTTGACAGCTAATCTATATTCTTCATTTTGCTCCAGAATAGGATATTGCCTAATTTTCTGGGCATAACGAATCATATTAATTTCGGGGGAGAAATCTATACCGTTCAACGCAGGGACTTTTTCCATTTCGTTTCACTCCTGATAAAATGTTACAACAGTAGTTCAACGTCCAAATTTTAGTCCTATTGAAAAAATCGGCTTAGGTAGAATTTCAGATTTTAGAAAAACATACAATATATACTTTAGTTTTATTTTTACTGAAAAACACTGTATTTAAATTTTGCGCAAGCAATCTGATAAGTTTTCAAAATCCGTTGGAAACTCTGAGCTGAACACCATTTTTTGTCCGCTTCTCGGATGTATAAAACCAAGTGTTTTTGCGTGCAGAGCTTGTCTATTAAAATTATTTATAAAACTCAAATTTTCCGAGTCTGAATATTTTGAGATTATTTTTTTTGGCTTTCCATAAACTTTATCCCCCACCAAACCACAGCCGAGTCTACTCAAATGGACTCGGATTTGATGTGTTCTCCCTGTTTCCAAATTACACTTAACCAAAGATGCTTGTCCTGCAAAAATTTCTTCCGTTTTATAATGAGTAACAGCATGTTTTCCACCTTTTTGAACAACCGCCATTTTTTTCCTGTCATATGGACTGCGTCCGATATCAGCATCAATCACCCCGCTTACCGGACTAAGAACACCATATACTATTGCATAATAAGTCCTTTCTATTGAGTGTTCTGCAAATTGAGCACACAAATGCTGATGCGCCAAATCATTTTTTGCCACCACCAAAATGCCGGAGGTTTCTTTATCTATCCTATGAACAATACCCGGCCTTTTAACACCACCAATACCTGACAAATCTTTACAATGAAACAACAATGCATTTACAAGTGTTTTATCCGGAGCCCCCGGAGCCGGATGCACTGTCATTCCTGCCGATTTATTTACCACAATGATATCATCATCTTCAAAAATTATATCTAACGGAATCTCTTGAGCCATCGGCTCAGCTTCTTCTGCCGGAGGAACTTCTAATGTATATACATCGCCTTCTCTTACCTTAAAAGAATTACTTCCGATAGTATCATCATCACAAGTAATTTTACCTATTGCAATAAGCCTCTGTATTTGAGAACGAGATATATCCGGAAAACAATCGCTTAAAAATTTATCAATTCGTTTTCCTTTATAATCTTTATTAACTATTGGTGTGTTATAAATAACTGAATCAGACATTCCTCTGCCCCAAAGACATTAAATTTTAGGAATATCATACTTACAAAAACAAAACTTTCAAGCGAGATATTTATGAATAAACTCAAAGCCATAAAAATAACCGTAGCATTTTTAACATTTTTACTTGTTTTTGGCATGTTATCTGCCGTCGGTATAATCTTCAAAAAAGCCACATCATCTACAACACAATCAACCTCCCGACCATTAAATCAACCCAAAGGCAGTAAGATTTCATCTTTCAAAACGGACAATAACAATTTATATCTGTTGGTTAATGGTGGCGGAATAGATGATAGAATCATAATCATAAATAAACAAAATCCGCAATCTTACTCTATAATCAACCTAAACTAAGGAGTGAAAAATGTCTATAAGCCTTGATGATCCTGATGAATTTGATAAACTTCTTGATGACTTCATTTCCAAACAACTGGCGGATACTGAAGATCTGGTTAATGAACAACAAGAAATTACCAAAGACAACAAGCCTCAAAGCATAGCAAAATTACCGGAAGATGAGGGTGCTAACCAACTTTATCCTGAAGAAAAACTGTTATACGATGCCTATTGTAATTTTCGCTTTGCCGTAAAAGAAATTGCAAATTCTGCTCAAATAGATACTCCAAACTTTGAATTTACTGCACAATGTTTATACCCAAGGTTTCGCCCTTCTCGCACTCAAGAGCTAAATCATGATATATTTAAGGGTTGGGAAACCTTAACCATTGCTCAACCGGTCAGACTATCTTCTCTTCCGCAAAATGCCACTGATGAACAAATATTAAATTTTGCAGAAAAAACCACCGACGAAAATCTTCAAAATGCATTAATTTCATATGTTGAGATACTAATTGAACTTGATGGCTGCGAGATTGCTTACAATCTTAGAAAAGCTAAAGCCAAAAAAAGAAAAATTGAAAAAGAAATTTTTGAAGAACAACAACGCCGTAAAGAAAAAATGCAAAAATTTATCGAAGCCATCAGAACACAAAATTTCCCGATTGATGCAGAACGATTGGTTAACAATTTTTTCAAAACGGTACGCAAAGACCCTGATGGTGCAAAAAAAATTTTAGAAAACAATCCGGCCACATTTGCTCCTATTCAAGTAGAAAAAATAAAACCTCGTTTCTTTGGAATGATAAAAGCCAAACCTGAAGATGGAATCCGCATAAATAAAGAAATCGGTAAGTTTTTAAAAAATCTTAAGGCTTAACTATACAAAAATATAGACAAAACGCAAAAATATGTTATTATAAATAAAATTCCCTTTATTTGAAAGGACTCTGCAAATGACAAACAACACACCAACAAACACTTCATCAGCAAGAGCTATTGCTTCTGCTGCTATGTCCAAAGGCAGAAATTCCGGTAGAGAGCAAGCAATGTTTGCCAAAGCTCCTCAAAAAATTGATACTCAAAAATTAAACAATGTTACTTATGCTCCACCTTCAACCTCCAAACAAGAAAAAACCATAACGGTTGAAGAAGCCTTAAAAACTAAAACCATTAACGAAATGAGCGCTGACGAATTAAATGAAACCCAAACCAATAAGGTTCTTACCGCAGAAGAAGCTAATGAAATAGAAAACAGAAAAGACCAACTAAATCAAAATAAACAAAATGATTCTAATGCTCCTGTCGGTGGACAAATAAAAAACGAAGGAGACTATGATGATGAACAGTCAGATGACGAAAAATTTGATATTCAACAAGGTGATTTCATCGACTTTTTAATGAAAGAAATTGTTTTAGCTTCTGCCGCATGGGCCGGTAAAAAAATTTCCGGTCAGGTTAATCTGGCATTATATAAATCATCTTCATGGGTTTATCATCACATTGCAGATCCTATTGGTGAAGGATGGGAAGATGTAAAAGATTGGAACAAAGCACGCAAAGAAAGAGCGAAAAAAATAAAAGAAGCAAAAGGTGATCAAAAAGTAAACTTCAGCTATATTGAAAATGCTCCCAAAGAATACCAAAACATCTACAATCAACACAATAAAGAAATTGATGATGCTGTTAATAAAATAGACGATGCGGATGTTATTTCTCGCCTATGTGAACAAGCTATCTATAATGATGCTATTGACACCACCGAAAAAAATGGCAAACCTTATTGGATTGATAAAGAAACCCAAAAAAAGATACCTCTTTCCGATAAATATATCCGCTCTATATTAACCATTGCCCAAAACATCCATCATAATGTTGAGAAACTCAATATAAACGATGAAGAAAAAAAGAAGATATATCAAATCTCGGCAACTAACACAGCTACTGTACTTACAAACGCTTTTTCACTAAGAGCTGAAGCCAGAATCTTTGCCTCCAATATGGCCACCGCTCAAATGGTGCAAGACACCGGCAGAGAAAGCAAATCAACAAAATCCAGAGAAACTTACCTTGCTGAAAACGAAAAACAGTTTTTCATCATTTACAAAAAACTCCGCAATAGCAACGGAAATCTTGGAGACATAAAAAAAGTCAAAGACATTGTTTCTATCAGCCACAAGGCACGTACAACCGCTTGTAACAATCAAAAAGAAGGAAAGCCAGATGCTGACAATAAATATCTTGCAACCCTTAATTCTTTAACTTCTCCTCAAGAAAGGAGTGAAGGCATGCTAGACATTTATAGTGCAGCCATGCCTAGCCCTGAACTAAAAAAACTCCAAGAAATACTCACATATACCACAAATGAAGTTACTGCCCTAGAAAACGCACAAGCAGGCTTAAACTCACGCCGTGCCGCAACTAAAAAAGCTCGCAATGGAGAGAAACAGCCTGCTCAAACTCAAACACAAACCACTCCTCCACCAACGAAAGGGCGTGAAAACGGATAAATAATTATGAAAAAAATTCTAAATATTTTCAGGTTTTGGTTTATCGCCTGTTTGTGGAGCTACATATTTATTGTGTTATCCAATTATATCATACACAAAATATGGAATTTTAATTTTATGTCTGAACATAGCTGGCAAATAATCCGTTCTTTTTGGAATGCCGGTGGCACTATAAAAGCATTATCCGATTATGTTTTTATAATTGTCTTACTGTCTACTCCTTTTATTTGGATATTAGGCTTAAAAAAGTTACTTAAAATAAAATATATATCACTGTTGCTATATCCGCTAAACTTATACAACAGATATATAATCAACAAATATGGCTCAGATTCTTCTCGTATAGTTTTGCGTAATATAAAATCCGGTCAAAAAATCATTGAAGAAATAAAAGATCAATTAGATTCCATTAAACCGGAAAAAAACAAAGAAAGTAGCAATATTAGAGCAGAAATAAACAAAACCATTAACAATATAAACAAAAGCTAAAAGATTGATATTTATGAATACAAGAAATTATTTTGTAGTAAAACAGTTGTTAACCTATTTTATGCTATCATGCATAAATAAATATTGAAAGATTGGAATATATAACTTTGAAACCACTATTAATAATAACACGAATCATCTTAGTCGGTATCTTCTGGAGTATTTTATTTCTTGAAGGTATTCGTGTTATTATGCTTACCAACTGGCATTTTGACATGTTTCGTGTCAGCCATTGGCTTTATGCATGGAATCTGTGGCTTTCCGGCTGGATTATTGACGACCCTAAAGAGTGGGCTTTTATCTTAATTATCATTACATTTATTCCGGTATGGTTGACCGGTTGGACAGCTCTAAGCATGATTAACTGGAGCAAAATTTTCAATGAGATAATTCGTGTTCCATTATCTTTCATTCAAAAAATTCTTGAAAAACCTGTCAAAAAAATAACATCTACTGCCAGTGTTAAAGCTGTTAAGAAAAAGAAATCATACAAAGAAATTCGCCCTCGCAGTATCCGTCCGCCTATGGAAGAAAGCACTTACAATTTACCTTCAGAAAAACGAGCAGCTTTAAGCGGAACACCATTAAAAACACAAAAACAGTCTTTAGCTCCTGTTCAAGCTTCAACCAAGCCATCTGCTCCTGCAGAATTTAATCACTCTTTATTTAAATTTGATGATGATGAAGATAATGGTTTTGACTTTGATTTATTTGAAGAACCTCAAAAAACAGAAGCAACACCTAAAGAATCTCCTAAAAAAGAAGTCAAACCTGAGAATAATAAAGAAAAGAATCAACCTCGTACCAACAAAAACGATACCGGTTCCAGAAACAACAACTCCACCCTAGATGCTCTAAAACAAAAAGGTTATGATGTAATTACCGGTATTTCTATAAAGAACACCCCGATAGATTTTATCGGTGTTTCAAAAACACAATTATGCATCTGTCTCAATGATAAAGAACCCGGAGATTGGCTTGCTGATGAAGAAAGATTTAATGATGAAGAACCCTTATGGTTTTCTGAAAGTTCTCACCGAATTTCCCCTGTTCGCAAAATAGATATTGCACGCAACATTATTAAAGATAAACTATCATCAACCGGTTTTTCCGCATTAGAAATTGATGCCTTTGTAATTGAACAAATCGGAAACATTATTAATGCTGAAGATATGTTTGAAATCTGGGGAGATATGAAAATAAAAGTTACCCGCATAGATCGGGGCACACCCAAAGAATTAAAACTGTTCAATAAAGCTCTTGATGATGCAGACGGAAGAATGGATAAAGACAGTTTTGAAAAGCTGAAAAAAACACTTCGTAGCATAACATAAAAGGTTTAGATATGGAAAAAAAAGGTGAAGAATGGAAAGAATACAACAGTGCCGTAAAATGGATGACTGTTACCGTTATAATTTCTTTAGTTGTTACCGCTATTTTAGCTGTAATTTCCATGCCTTTAGGTTATCTCATTGGCTCAGGGATATCCAAAGAAAGTCTTTCTGATGTTTCTCGTTTTATCGAGCTTGTAATCAATCGTCCAAGTTATTTATATTCCAGATATTGGAATTGGTTCAGACAAGTTTACAATTATCAGGGAACTTTTTCCTTCAGTTTATGGCTTCCTTCTCTACCGCTTTTTAGCTTTCCGACAGGTTTAATTATTGGAGCCATAACAAATCCTTATCGCTTTCAATCTAACGTACACGGTTCAGCTCGTTTAGCAACTCTGGCAGATATCAAAAAAATGGAATTACTCGGATTTGATGGTTTTTGTCAGGTTGTTGGTAAATTTAACGGACGCATGCTTCTTTTAAAAGAAACACTATCAACTTTATGTTGCGCACCTCCGGGAACAGGTAAAACCGCCGGAGTTGTTATTCCCACCATTTTCAATTCTCCAACTTTAAGTATTATCGTAAATGACCCCAAACCGGAGTTATGTTTTCAAACATCAGGAGCAAGAGGCAAAGTTGGTCCGGTATTTATCATTAACTGGGGTATGGAAGATAACCCCGCAGAAGGTATATACTATCCCAGTTGGAATCCGCTTTCTCCCGGAGCTGTTCCTGCACCTGGTCCAGGAAGAGACATGTATGTAGATTCTATGTGTAAAGTTTTGGTAGAAGACCCCAAAGGTGGTGCAGACCCTCACTGGTCCAATACCGGCCGAGCCGCATTAACAGGTTTTATTCACTTCATAGTTTCCAAATGCGAAAAGGCCAGAGCCAACGATTATTTCATCGGCAGAGTATACGAAGGTAAGCTCGATGAAGAAGATAAAAAAGTTCTTGAAGGATATTACCTTGAAATGAATGACCCAATGTCTGCCAGAGCTCTTCAAAATCTCAGACAAGGCACCCTTAACATAGATAATTATCTCCCTATCGGAACATGGGCATTGCTACCTGAAAAATGGATTGGACATGAAGCATGTATTGCCATGATATTAGAATGGATTACAGAAGCTCAGATTAAACAATCTCAAGACATCAAACGGCGTATGGATGAAGGAGATCAAATGGCAGCAATGGCAGACCCGATGAGAGATCTGTTGGAAGAAGCCATCGTTGAAGCCAGAAAATTCGGATATGCCCAGCGCAGTGTTATTGAGTTAAGCCAACTAAGTTCCATGCCCGATAAAGAAAGAGGATCTGTTCTTTCTACGGCTTTTGCCGGCATTGGTATTTTTAAGAACTCTGCCGTAGTTGCTCGCACAAGTTTCAGCGATATTTCATTTAAGGACCTCAGGGGATTAAAAGATCCCATTACCGGAGAATTTAAGCCAATTTCGGTTTATTTATCTGTAAACCAAGTAGATGCCCGAGCATTAAGCGTAATTTCAGGAACATTTATTGACCTTATGTCCTCATACCTTATTGCCAACCCGCCGAAATTCAAAAATCCCACAGACGGAGTTATGGGCCCATATTCTTGCTTATTTGTATTAGACGAGTTTCCAACCATGCCAAAACTAACCGCCGTTATAGATGGGCCGGCAGTAGGACGTGGTCAAAAAGTATCATATTTACTAATCGGACAAGACTTAGGGCAAATCTCAGGTAAATACGGAAAAGATAACCTTGAAACTGTTATTTCTACTACGGCATGTAAAGTTATTCTATCCCAAAACAATGAACAAACAGCACAACGTTTTTCTAAGATGATAGGAAACAAAACAGTTCAAACGTCATCATTTTCTAAGAATGAAGGTAGTTTTGGAAAAGGTGTAAACCCGTTTGCCAAAAACGTAAGTTATCAATTACAAGGAGTTTCTGTTATTTCCTCAACTCAACTTCTCAGCTTACCGATGCTCAAACAAGTTGTCCTCATGCAAAGTTATATTGATAGACCTATCATGGCAGATTCTCCAAGATGGTACCTTGATAAAAAAATGAAAGCGCTCAGAAACATCCCACCTGCCCCCAATGTTCCCGATTGGATTGTTGCACAAAGAGAAGATATCAATGATGATATGTTAGCCAAACTTGGAATCGATTATGATCCGGAAGAAGACTTTGATGATGATGAGTTTTCAGATGAAGATTTAGAAGATAATCAATCATCAGAAACAAATGAACAAGAATAACCCCTTTATCTGGGCAACCAACCATGCACGAATGGCAAAATCACAAACCGGAGTTAAATACCAACACGGCGTCTTTATATCAGAAATTCGATATACTCAACAAGTCAGATATTTTAGCTCAAAACAATTTATCTCCTTTGCAAATTCAAAATCTCCTAAAACAAGAAATTATAAACATGCAAATTTCGAATATTTCTTTTGTTCCATGTCCCTATATTCCGCATACATGGTCAGAAATGAATAACTTCTTTCAGAAATACCGACGCAACAAAATAAATTTCTTACGTTTCATCGGATATTCATATCACGATAAGTGCTTATCCATAGGTCTTGATTATGATGATATCAAAAAATTAAAAAATGGAATATGTCCGGAAAATCATACCGTTCATATAAAAAAACCGTTTGATTTTGGAGGAACATCAAATTTTGAAAATCTTAGCCTGATTACTACTCACCCGCAACATATACAGTTACACAGTCTTATAGAATTTCAGATTGGATGTGGTTTTTTACAATCGCATAAAACTATATACATCCCTCATTTTGACGGGCATTTTATCCATGATTAAAGAAATTATAAACTCAACAGACTGCATTTCTTTTACAAGCGCAACAGATGATGATATAAAAAATCTGTCAGCACACTTTCAAGAATGTGGCTTACCGCCTATCCCACAATCATATGCCTTATTTTTAAAAAACAGCAACGGATTCCAATACGACGGCATAGAATTTTACGGCACGATCGAACACAAACGAACAGAAAAAGACTATACGTTTCCATCTTTATTAACCGCTAACAAAGATTTCTCAAATTATGAATTTTTCAGTAACAAACTTCTTATCGGAATAATGTTGGAAAACTTTATAATCTTCGATTCCACAACCCAAAAATTTGCAATTGTAGATGCAATAAGCCTTCATACATTAAAAGAGTTTCCTGATTTTAGAGAACTGATCAAAACAATTTTATAGTTCTAATCTTCAACTTTAAGAGAACTTTCTTCTAATTGTTTCAGATCTTCTTCATCTATTTCAACAGCTTCCACCCGATATTTTTCATTGAACCAATTTCCCAAATCAATATCGGCACAACGTTTACAACAAAACGGCTTATACTTAGTGTCTGTTATCTCTTTCTTACAAATTGGGCATCTCATTTTTCAACTCTGCCGATACCTCTGCAAGAAACACACTCTTCTGTTAAAATTTCAGATAATGACGGACGTCTGCGGATTCTTGTTATTTCCACCAATCCTGATCTGCTCAAACCATTAACAAAAGTCTTAATATTATCACGTCTAAATTCTTCATTTAAAAACTCAATAACGTTTTTTAGAAATCTATATTCTGAAGAACCTGCAAAATCTACAACTATTTTACCGGATAAATTTCTTAGTCTTATTTGATGAACAATTTCTTCAGCTGCCTCCATATTCAAACGCCCCAAACTTCCTAAACCGTCATCATCTCCGCTATCAACATCTATTGCTACACAGGCTCTTGTTTCTTCTATCGTAATACGCCCTCCGTTTTTGAGCTTAACTTCTTTTTGCAAAGCATCTGTTATCAAGTCTTCCACCCCGTTATTTTTAAAGGGTTCACTATCAAAAGAAACATCAAAATCATCTTTTAGTGCATTTTCAATATTATGATCATTGATAATGATTTTTTGCAAATAATCACCGTTGTTATTAATTGTATCAACCAATAAATTATTTCTTTCCAATAACACTTCTGGAGCTTTTGATATTTTAGCTTTTTGACGAACTTCATCAAATTGAGTTCTCAGCATTTCCATTTCTTCAACAATATCTTTATCATCAGCATATACGGCATTGGTTCTGACAATCCACCCTTCTTGCCCTGTCATATTATCATTCACCAATTTTTTCAGTTCTTCTGCTTTTAGCTTATCATTTATTTTCAAAGAAACATCTATATTCATTTTATAAGGACAATAAACCAAATTATGCCCCACAAATTGTAAAGACCTAACGACTTTAGCCCCTTTTTCTTCACGTTGCTCTTGGCAAACCTGAACAATAACTTCTTGTCCTTCATTAGCATTCAAATCATCTCTGCCATATTCTTCGGCATTAATAAAAGCTTCTTTTCCTTTTCCGATATTCACAAAATAACCTGTTTTTCCATTTGCCAATTCAATTTTTTTAGTAATTCTTCCTAAATAAATATTTCCTTCAATTGGCTTGGATAAATCAACAATTTCCAACAATGTCAATTTATTGGCAACCATTCCTGCCATTTTAATCATTTGGCTATTTTTTTCATAAATTAAAGTATCTATCATTATCTTTCTCCCTATTTATTTTATTCCGGCACCGTTTAACAGATTTTTTGTTTCAAATAGTGGCAACCCCACAATACCGGAATATGAACCAATTATTTTTCGTACAAATGCAGCCATACAACCTTCAATTTTATATCCGGCACAACCGACCCACTCTTTTGTTGCAACATAGTCATCAATTTCTTGGTTTGACAATTTCTTCATTATTATTTTATTAACATTGATTCTCAAGCTTGGTTTTCCATCTGTATTAATTACACACACTGCACTCAAAACTTTATGAGATTTTCCGGATAACATGTTCATAACATTTTTTTGCTCATCATCATTTTTGGCTTTTTGAATTATTTTAGAATTAACTACAATTATTGTATCACAAGCCAAAACCACTTTATTCGGATTCAATTTTGCCACATACAATGCTTTTTCCAGCGCCATCCTTTTAACATATGCAGTTGGTTTTTCAAATTTAGATGGAGTTTCATCAATATTGGCAGGTTCTATTTTTTCTGGCACCAAACCGATTTGCTCCAACAATTTTTTTCTCTGAGGAGATGCAGACGCTAAAATAAAATTTTTCATCATTAAAGTAACCAAACAATCAAACGTTTTTATTTTACATCGTCATCATAAGTTTTTTCCATTCTTTCATGACGTTCTTGAGCTTCAATAGACAATGTAGCTACTGGTCTGACTTCCAATCTTTCAATTCCGATCGGATCACCTGTTTCTTCACAATATCCGTAAACCCCGTCTTCTATTCTTTTTAATGCATCATTAATTTTAGAAATCAATTTACGAGCTCTATCTCTGGTTCTGAGTTCCAACGCTTTATCCGCTTCCAAAGAGGCCCTGTCTATATCATCTGGACGATTTAATCCGCCTTCTTTCAAATCATTAAGAGTGTCCGTAGATTGCCCTATTAAAGATTTTTTCCAATCCAAAAGCTTTTGTTTAAAATATTCTAATTGCATATCATTCATATATTCTTCATTAGCAGAAGGTTTATAATCCGGTGGCAAGATAATATTGCTTTCCATAACATTACTCCAAAATAAAATTCAGCTGTTTTGTATATAACAGCAAAAATATAAAAAACCATTAAAAAATCAAGTATTTTTAGATTTTTATCACCTATTATACTATCTTGTGAGCTTTGCCAACTCTACTTCAACTCTCAATTCTATTTCAGCCATAATTTCCTGAAGTTTCGGATCCGAAGATTCAACCTTATGTTCATTAATTAATCTGGCAATATCTATCAACTTTTCTTTTTCGATATACCCCACCAAAAGAGCGTCTCTTATTTCTTCTAATTTTTCAATTAGATTATTACCTCTTTTAATAAGCTTTTTCTTGATTTCTCTTTCTTCTTCACCATCGACCATTTGTGTTGCAAAAATGGCATCAGCCACAGATATATTTGTAGTTCCGCTTATTTGTTTATTTCTGGCTATGTCAACATTCAAAAAATCTGCAAAATTTGAACTTCCGGATAATTTTTTACTTGCTTTGGCTCCGGAAATATCCTTTGTCTTATTAATATCATTAATTTTTATCAATTACTCCCCCCCCTACTGAAAGGTCCACACAATAGTATTGTCATCATCTACACAACTTGAGACGGCTTTTGTAACTGTTATAGGTAATGCTGCTTCATCACCAAAACTGATACCGTTAGCAGGTATAGGAAGTTTATATACATTATCATTAATTTTTATTTGATACAAATCCGTTGACAAAGAGTTGTTCCAATTTATTTGGCTTAAATTAACACAAGTTCTGTTAGTAAGTCCGTTAAATTCCACATCAAAAAATTCATTTCCCAAAGCAGAAACATCTATTTTCACTTCACCATTCATTCTATGAACCAGACTTCCGTTCACCAACATTTGCGATGGGACTAATTTTTGTTCATGAATTTGAGTTGCGGTTAATCCGCCCAAACCTGAAAAATTACCTTCTAAGCGATATCTGGAATTAATATTTTTTTGAATTTCCTGAATTTCACTCACAATCATATTTTGCTTAAACATATCAAACATTTTTCCCACAAGCTTTATAGCTCCTATCAACAATACAGATACCACTGTAATTGCTGCTAAAGCTTCTAACATAGTTGTTCCTGTTTGATGTATTTTTTGCATATTATCTCCCGATTATAAGATTAGGATAACATATTTTTTTCACTAAACAACCATTTTATCATAAAAATTACTTTATTTTTTTTTATTATATAATATAGTACAATCATAACAAAACAATTTGTTATACAAAGAATAATTTTATAAAGGAACATAACATGAAAAAAACTCTTTCTTTAATGGCTGCTGTTTCAGCTTTTGCTTTTATGGCAAACGCCAATGCTACAGAGTACACCCCTTATGTAGCTGCAGATTATACTTATTCAGACATTCAAAATCTTGCTGAAGTAAATGGCGGTAAAATTGCTCTCGGTACAGAATACAACAAATACTTTGGCACTGAAGTTTTCTACCAACGCACAGGTTCTGACCGTGTTCACTCTGAAGGTGAAACTGATGAATATGCTTTGCAGTCTTACGGTTTAGATATTTACGGTTATCTTCCTTTAGGATGCGACCAAGTATTTGCTTTGGTTGGAACCGCAGGTATTGCTAACATGGATATCATCTACAAAAACGCTGATGATAAACGTAATACAGAAAACGGTTGGGGTTATCGCTTAGGTGCAGGCGTTGAATATGATGTAAACAGCAACGTTTCTGTCAGAGCATTATATCGCTATATCGCAACCGACAAATTAGGTGGTATAGACCATGTTAATGAATACTCTTTAGGTGTAAAATACGCATTCTAATTTTACATCTCACAAAAGAAAGAGAGCATAAGGCTCTCTTTTTTTTATATATACAGATAAAAAAATACCCCAAAAACAAATCAATTGTTTTCAGGATACACTTATTGTAAAATGGCGCGCCCGAGAAGATTCGAACTCCTAACCTTCTGATCCGTAGTCAGATGCTCTATCCAATTGAGCTACGAGCGCATTTTCTTTCGTATAGAGTTAATACATTGATTCAAATTTAAATGCAAGCAATTTTTTCAAATAATTTAAAAGAATTTTAATTTATTATGAATTATACTCTCCAACAGAGTATAAATATCTAATAAATGTATGTTTTTTACAAAAATACCTTTACAAAAAAGGTTATAGGTGTAAAACCATACGTGTACATATTTTTTATAAGGTGCTTAATTCTATGAAAAAATCTACAATTAAATTGTCTTTATCTGCAATGATCTTTTTACTAGGTGGTTGCGCATACTCATCTGATGCTATTTTTCCAGATCTTTTTGGTGAAGAAGAGGAAAAAACCTCAACAGTAGCTGAAGATACACCCGTTACCATTGTTGGATCCACAAATTTTGAACCTATAAATATTTCTGAAGGAAACAATACCGGAACTTTTGTAGGTCAGAAAGTTGTTATGTTCCGCAATGAGCTCACTCAATTACAAAGCTCTATCCGCAACAACAATGCTCAATTGCAAGAAGTCAGATCTTCTGTTGTAAACAACGCATTACAATACCATAAAGCCATTGGCATGATAGAAGCCAAATTACAAGTCGGAACCACTCCGGGCAACCCTCAAATGTTTGGAATGTTGGAAGGAGCACAAAATAACATTCAAGTTATGAATGCTAACGCCAATACTTTGAGCCAATTAGCAGCCAAAGTTGCTGCAGATTCGGCCAATACAGACTACTTGGTAAACGCTATTCGCTCAGCATATAGCATATCCGGAGCTGTTGACGAAGATCACCGCCAACTACACATTTTAGAAAACGAGGCCAGCCAAACATCTATTCTGATGAATAGCTTATTAAATGAGGTTAATAGTGATATTTCTCGTCAAAAACAATATATAAACACTGCCAGTGATACCATTGTTTACCTTAGTTCAGCCATAAAAGTTGGTAGTTATGGTGTAAACAATGTACCTTTTACCGGATCAATATCAAACACCGGCTTTGGTAGCAGCCCAAGCGTAAGCAGTGGCTCCCCTCTATTTGTTGTTAAATTCAACAAATCTGATGTAAAATACCAAAACAGCTTAAAACAAGCTGTAAGCAATGCGTTGTCTAAAAAACCATCTGTAATTTTTGATGTTGTAGCAGTTAGTCCGACAAACGGCTCATCAGCTATTGCCAAAAACAATGCCACCCAAATATTCCAAGATATGATAGATATGGGTGTTAATGCTGCAAATATCAATCTTTCTGCAAAATCAGGAACAGGAACCAGTTCTGAAGTTCAGATTTTCGTAAGATAAAAAAGGTTAAGCACCAAACACCGTCAAACATTCGTTTGGCGGTGTTTTTGTTATCTGATTATGCTGTATGCCCCAATTAAGATATAATGTTTCCGTCCACCACACGTAATTAATAATTGACAATTGAGCAATAAAGATATATCCTATAATTAGTGAGGTTAAATTATAGGGGGCGGAGATGGCAAGAATATCCGTTGTTCTTGGAGCTGTTGTTGTCTTTCTTTGCACAAGCTTTGCTTCTGCCAGAATGTACTTTTTGCCTGATTATCAAAACGGTGCGTATCTCAAACGTGTTAATGATAAATCACATGCTGACAACTCTGTCTTTACTCCCGACCTCCGGTCTTGCGCCGATTACTCCGGCTTTCTTTCCGCTACCGATAAGGGTAATATGGATTGCTCTATTGTCAAGACTTTTCCTGATGTTGGAACATGTTATTCCGGTTGTGTTTGCAACTCGGCAACTTATCCTTATACATCTGCAAATTGTGAACATGAGCTAAAAGGTGGCACATGTACTGATACAACCGGAAAAATCCATTATGAAAGGTGTTATAATCCCTGTGATGGATTGATTGACAATGATTGCGGAAGTTACCGTTGTGAGGTTACTTATGCCTCTGAGGGGTGTTCGAGTAAGTGTAAGACATGTTTCACCGATACTTGTGATTATCCCGAGAATGCGGATTTTCCATTAAAAGCTGATTGTGAGTATGGTTGTGACACTCAAGGAACAATCGATGGTTGTTCCACCAAATGTTATGTGTGTCGAACATGTGTTCCTAATGATTGTTCGGCATATACGCTGAGTAAATGTCCGGATAACGGAGTTTGTGACAGTTGTGAGATCGGTTGCGGTGACAGTACCGTCAAATACAAATTTGCCCAATGTAATTTAGGTTTTTATGACAAAGATAATTTTATCTGCGGAAACCAATTGTGTAATTGGTCTTTGCAATAAAACAGGAGGTTTGAGATGAGATATTTATTAGTAACAACAACGATTATTGCCGGTTTGGCATATACATCATCGGCTTTGGCGCAAACTTGTACGGCGGCTCCGTCCTGTGAAGAAATGGGGTATACAAAGTCTGAAACAGATTGCACCGGAAAAATCTCACTCAGATGTCCGTTTGATTTGACTAAGGTAAGTTGTGAAAAAGAAAGTTCTGACAATTCAAGTGATTCGATAAAAACTATTTCTGATTTACGTTGGAGTGAATATATTGATTTTGAATCTCCCTTTACATTACCTGCAAATGGTTGTTTATTTTTTACTCCAGGTGTAGTAACAAATTATTCTAATGCTAACTATTATGATATATATATTGATGGAAAACTATCAAGAGAATTTAATAACATTTTTGGTTCTGAGTTAGCTGTAGTATGCTTAAAAAAGAATCAAGTTCTGGAAGCTACAACCCATTCTTCTAATACAGCTATGCAAGGTAAGTTTGTTCCTCTTAATAAAATTGAGATAAACTGTAAAATTGGTGATATTTATTATAGTGATGATACTTGTCTAAGCACTTACACATCTACAAAGACGCCTTTAGGAATAGTCATTGATGATGTTAATAAAATTGTACTAGCTTTATCTGAACGAACATCTAGTGCTGCATGGAACGGCCCATCATCTGTTGATGAAACATTCTTAAATAATATAACCTCACCAGAAAGCGATATTTCCGGTTTTACAAATACAGCTAAATTAATTTTGAATAATAGTAAAAACTATTATACTATTTTTAATGTCTGCTTAAGCAGTACAATTGGTGGAAAAACATGGTACGCTCCTGCTGCAGGTGAATTATCTAAAGTTATAGCAAATATTGATATTATTCAAAATCGCTTAAACTATTTAAACGAACTCGGAGTACGAGATGGTTCGCCTAGTTCCTATATTACAACTCCTCTTTTTGATGTGGATTCTTCTTCTCTTAGAGATGCTCAAATTACACGCTATATTACATCATCTGAATATGATGCTAAATATTTCTGGACTCTTGGAACTTCCGGATTCCAAAAAACATCAAAAACTATTAAGAATGGATCCTATGATACAGCAATTTCAGCTCTTAGATGTGTGTTTACTTATGAAAATGATGATATAAGTTCTTGTAGCGGTTATGATAGAGCACAAGAAAAGAACGGTTGTACTTATAGTTCATGTAGCTATGATGGCGTAACACTTTATAAGGTAATATCCTGTTGTGATGATTACGATTATACAGATGAAGATGAGGCTTATACTGAAGCTGAAATCCTTAATGAAAAGGGATATGATTGTTGGGTTGACGAATGTATTGCCGATGGTTATTACGGTTATTATTATAAGGTTATATGCGATTAACCAATAATCATATTATGACTATTTAGAAATGTATATGTGTCATATAAAGATTTATAAATTTTATTATTTATAATTTACTGCAATTCAAAAAATTCTTTACCTACTCCACAAAGCGGACACAGATAATCTTCCGGCAATTCTTCAAAAGGAATTTCTCCGTCATAAACATATCCGCAAACAGTGCAAACCCATTTTTTATCAGTATCAGCCATTTTATGCTCCTTATTATTGATGGTTATATTGTTGAAAACTTGCCATTACATCTTTTTTGAAGTATGAACGATAGTCTAAATAAGTTAAAGGCTCTGCATCTCTATCGGAATAAGCCGATAGAACTTCTGCTATATATAAAGTATTGCTTTCCAATTTGTATGAGCCTATCACTTTACAACGAAATCTGGCTAAATTGTTTTGCAAATAAGGTAAATCATCTTGTTCAAAATAATCAACATTGGCCCATTTATCTCGGGTGCGACTACTCTGAAAACCAAAATTAGCGACAACAAAAGGATCAATTCCTTTACATAAAACGGATAATGAAAAATATCCCGTCTTGTCTATGCAAGATTTGGTATATCCGTGATTAGCACAAGATATAGCTATGGCTACGGGTTTATTTGCTACCTGCATAACCGCATCTACAATGCAACCACAAAATCTATCGTTATCTCTGGCTCCAAGAACATATAATCCGTGTGTCAATTTATATAAAGCATTTAAATCCATAGCAATTCTCCTTAGCTATGGATATAATATGTGTTGAAGATATTACAAGTCAGTTAGTAATGTGGCGGAGGAGTTTCCTCATTTTGAGGTTTTACAATTTCTTGATCCATTAATTTTAATAAATATTGGTTTTGTTGATATAATTTATCTATTTTATGACTTTGTTCAATAACTACCTGATTTAATTCTTCAAGCATTTTTTGTTGTTCTGACAATACCATCTCAATATTTATAAATCTTTCTTCAGTTTGCATATGATTAACTTTCTGCTTGTTTAGAGTAAGTTATATGCTATCATTATTTTGAAATTTTACAATCGGAAATAACATGCCTTTACAACTGGAATTTAATTCTCAATTTGAAAAAGCCGTAGAATTGATTGAAAATACAGCTAATCATATTTTTATTACCGGAAAAGCCGGATCCGGAAAATCTACTTTGCTCAATTATATAAAAGAGAACACCTCTAAAAATATGGTAGTGGTTGCACCAACAGGTGTGGCAGCACTTAACGTAAAAGGACAGACAATACATCGGTTCTTTGCTTTTCCGATAAACGTTACTCCTGAAAAAATATCCAACCTTGAAGTAACACCTCGTGTAAAGAGAATCTATAAACAATTACAAACTCTTGTTATTGATGAAGCCTCCATGCTGAGAGCAGATGTTTTGGATTGTATTGATACTTTTTTGCAAATATATGGTCCAAATACAAAAAAATCATTCGGCGGAGTTCAGTTGGTTTTGGTCGGAGATTTATATCAGCTTCCGCCGGTTGTAACCAATGATGAAATCGAGTTCTTTAATAAAAAATACAAATCTCCATATTTTTTTAGTTCAGATGCTTATAAAAAAATTAATTTAACAGTGATTGAACTAAATAAAATTTATCGTCAAAAAGATGAGGTTTTTATCAATCTGCTAAGCCGTATAAGGAATAATTCCGCAACAAATCATGATTTGGATATGTTAAATAAAAATTATTCTACCAATGATGATGACGGGTTCAGAATATCGCTTACGACAACCAATAAAATGGCAGATAATATCAATAAAGAAAAATTGGAAATGTTAAATTCTAAAACATTTACATCTCATGCAACAATAGAAGGAAATTTCAATTCTGAATACTATCCGACAAGTGATGTTTTGGAACTTAAAATCGGTGCACAAATTATGTTTTTGAATAATGACGTGAAAAATCGTTGGGTAAATGGAAGTTTGGGAAAAATAGAAGATATAAAATCAAGTGATGATAAAATTCGCTATTTGTGTATCAGATTACAAAGTAATTCAAAATTGGTAGAAGTTTTTCCCTATGAATGGGAAATATATAAATATTCTCTTATCGGAAAAGAAATAATCTCAGATAAAGTGGGATCTTTTTGCCAATTTCCCCTGAGATTAGCTTGGGCTGTGACAATCCATAAAAGTCAAGGACAAACTTTTGATAAGGTTTGCATAGATATCGGCAATGGGACTTTTGCTTCAGGACAACTTTATGTGGCTCTTAGTCGGTGTACATCTTTAAACGGAATAGTTCTACGCAAAAAATTATTGCACAAGCATATTTTGTGTGATGAAAGAATTGCAGATTTTATGATGTTAAATACACCATATAATGATGAAAACTCTAAAATAACAGTACTGAAAAAAGCTATTAATTTGCGCAAAAAAATTATAATTCACTATCAAAAAATTGACGGGAATAAATCTTGCAGAGTAATCATCCCTCTTAAAATAAAAAATGATAACCTGTTGGCTTTTTGTACACAAAGACTCGAACAAAGAACTTTTAACATAGAGAGAATTTTAGAAATAAATAACTTTAATGATTAACTTTTTATAACTATATATTATTTATAATCAGTTTCGAATCGGAGAAGAACAATGAAAAAAATTTTAGCTTTTGATATCGGTGGCACTAAAATTGCCTATGCAATAATTGATGAAAACGGAAATTTTACCAACGAAATAATAAAAGTAACAACACCTAAAACCTCTGCCGGCATTTATGATCTGTTAGAAACCGTGATTAAAGGATTGGAAGATAGAATCGACGGAATTGCTATTGCAACCGCCGGTGCAATAAATAATGAAAATAACAAAATTATCAGTCATGTGGGCAATCTTCCCGAAAAATATAATGAACTTGATTTTTTAAGCCTTAGTACAAAACCAATTTTGTTAGAAAATGATGCAAACGCAGCGGGATGGGCAGAATTTAAGATGGGGGCTGCAAAAGGAACTAAAAATGCCGTCATTTTGACTCTGGGGACGGGAGTCGGATCAGGTATTATTGTTGATGGCAAACTTCTAAAAGGAAAATCCGGTTCAGCCGGTGAAATGCATGTCAGGTTTGGTTTCGGACAAGAGAGAAAATGCACATGCGGATTATGGGATTGTTTGGAAACATATGTATCCGGAAATGCTTTAACAACAGATGCAAAGCTTTATATGTCTACTGATGCAACAAGTTATGATGTTATCAGAGGCTTAAAAGACAATAATCAAAAAGCTCAAGCAGCTTTTGAGCATTGGCAAAGTTGCTTGGAAAATGCTTTGGTAATGGTCGGAAATTTATTTGATCCGGAAGTTATTGTATTATCCGGTTCTATGGCTCAATTTGTTGAATACGAAAAATTAAATAATCAAGTCAATAAGGATATATTAACCCAGCCTTTAGTCTTAAAACTTGCAAAATTTGAAAATAATGCCGGCATGTTAGGTGCTGCTCTGTTGCTGTTGGAGAAACTGTAATATGAAATATTCTTTACCTGTTCATGAATTTTCTTTTAATAAAATTAAAAACGGAACCAGAAAAGTCGGAGTGCACTTGTTTGACAAACAAGCACAACAAATTAAAATTCATGATATTTTAGAACTTTGCAACACGTCTAATAAAGAAAAAATTTGTTGTGAAGTTTTAGGAATCGCCATTTTTGATAATTTTAATGATTTAGTAGATGCTCTAACTCCACAGGCATTGGGATATACAAACAAAAAAGAAATAATGTTACGTCTGGAAAGAATCTATCCGGTCAACGTACAAAAAAGTTGTAATGCAGCCGGTTTTTTTCTAAAAAAAATTGATGAAAATGTTAATTTTAATGTTCGCTCAGAGATGGAACGATAAAAAAATAAAAAAAATAAAAATTAACTCTTGCTTTTTTTTTATTATATGATATTAAGTATGTCGTTCTATCATTGCGGGCGTAGCTCAGGGGTAGAGCGCAACCTTGCCAAGGTTGATGTCGTGGGTCCGAATCCCATCGCCCGCTCCAGTTTTCAGCCACCTTATGGTGGCTTTTTTTGTGTTCTTTTTTTCTCTGATAAGTTCTATTTTAGTGACCTATGTGCATTGTAATTTTTTAAAAGTCACTAATCATTCATCATGACAATAACCTTTTATATACGCAATCTATTGATATTCAACATTTTATTCACTCCCAAAAACTATAAAATTTGTAGTTGAAATATATTTATTAAGGTTGTATAAAAGTCGGTATATATCAAACGTTCGTTTTTTATGTAGTATTCGCACGGATTAATCGCATGGCGAATATTATATTTAAGGAAATAAAGATGCCTAAGGTTTCTGTATTAATGCCGGTTTATAAAACCGATGAAAAGTTTTTGAGAGAAGCAATCGAATCTATCTTGAACCAAACCTTTACGGATTTTGAGTTTTTGATTCTGGACGATTGCCCTGATGATGATAGAGAAAAAATCGTCAAATCATATAATGACAAACGCATCAAATATTCAAAAAACGAGAAAAATCTAGGAATTACACCTAGCCGTAACAAATTGATAGATATGGCTTCCGGTGAATATTTGGCAATATTTGATCATGATGATATTTCTCTTCCGACAAGATTGGAAAAAGAAGTTAACTATCTTGATAAATATCAAGATGTGGGGGTTGTGGGAAGTAAAGCAAAAAATTTAATTGCCAAAAGCTCCTCAACAGTTCCTTGCGATAACCTAAACATCAAAATGGCTTTGATGAGAACTTGTGCAATTATTCATTCATCTTCCATGATAAGAAAATCCGTATTAACCAAAAATAACGTTCGTTATGAAGAAGAATTTTCACCTTCGGAAGATTATGCTTTGTGGTGCAGACTTATTCCTTTTACTAAATTTCATAACTTAAACGAAGTTTTATTTTTATATAGGGATCATGACGGAAATACGTCTCACAATCAAAAAAATAAAATGCAACAAGCGACTTTTGCTATTTGGGCTTTTGTTAAAGCTGAGAATCCGGCGTTGTATAATGAATTTTTGTTAAAAGCCAAACACACTACACGTATCAGACTGTTTGGTTTTATTCCGTTTGTAACAATCATAAAACAGGGGAATCGCTCAAAATTTTATCTTTTTGAAAAGATACCTTTGTTTGCAAGTAAATCAGTAATCAAATTACAGGAGGTATAAAACATGAAAGGTATTATATTAGCCGGTGGTAGCGGCACAAGACTTTATCCTCTTACCAAAACAACATCAAAACAGTTATTGCCGGTTTATGACAAGCCAATGATTTATTATCCTCTTTCAACCTTAATGTTGTTCGGTATCAAAGATATTTTGATTATCTCCACTCCTCAGGACACTCCAAATATTGAACGACTGTTCGGTAATGGCGATAAACTGGGGCTTAATATTCACTATGCTATTCAAAATGAACCAAAAGGAATCGCACAAGCTTTTACTATCGGAGCTGATTTCATTGCCGATGATGATGTTTGCTTAATTTTAGGTGATAATATCTTCTATATGGGAGAACAATTCCACACATTTAAAGATGAAGTAGAAGTAAATAAAGGGAAAAAAGCTACTATATTTGCTTACCATGTTTCAGATCCTGAACGTTTTGGCGTGGTCGAATTTGATAAAAACCACAATGCTATTTCCATAGAAGAAAAACCTAAACAACCGAAATCAAACTACGCTTCGGTAGGTTTATATTTTTATCCTTCTGATGTGGTAGAAAAAGCCAGAGGACTTAAACCGTCTGCTAGAGGTGAATTTGAAATTACAGACCTTAATAATCTTTATTTGCAAGAAAAAAGAATGTCTGTTGTGCCAATGCGCAGAGGTAATGCATGGCTTGATGCCGGCACTCCTGAAAGCTTAATGGAATCCGGTGCATTTGTACAAATCATTGAAAAACGTCAAGGCTTAAAAATTGCTTGCATTGAAGAAATAGCATATCGCCGTGGATTTATTAATGATGAACAAATGCTGTCTTTGATCAATGAACTTAAAGACGGTAATTATAAAACTTACTTAAAAAAAGTATATGAGGAATACCATGAAGTTTATTAAAACTGAAATTGATGGTATTTTTATAATAGAACCTCAGATATTTGAAGATGCCAGAGGATATTTCTTTGAAAGCTATAACGAAACAGAATTTGCAAAAAACGGAATTAATGCACATTTTGTACAAGACAATCAATCAAAATCGAGCTATGGCGTAATCAGAGGTTTACACTGTCAAATAGGTAAACATTCTCAAGCAAAATTGGTACGTGTTCTCAAAGGAAAAGTCTTAGACGTTGCCGTTGATATTCGTAAAGGATCTCCGACTTTCGGCAAGCATGTTGCTGTTGAACTGTCTGCCGAAAACAAACGCCAACTTTTTATTCCTCGTCATTTTTTGCATGGTTTTTCAGTTTTGAGCGAGGAAGCTATTTTTGCTTATAAATGCGATAATGCATATTGTAAAGAAGCTGAATTTGCTATTCGTTATGATGATCCTGAAATTGGTATTGATTGGCAACTGCCTGTTGATAAGGTCATCACATCAGAAAAAGATAAAGCTGCAAATCGCTTGGAGGACATTCCCGATGAGCGATAAGATTTTGATTACCGGAGCCAATGGCCAGCTTGGCACAGAATTACGAAAAGTGCTACCTAATGCAATATTTGCAGATATTAATGTGTTAGATATTACAGATTTAAATGCTGTAAAAAAATTTGTAAATGACAACGGAATAGATGTTATTGTTAATTGTGCAGCTTATACCGCTGTTGACAGAGCTGAAGATGATATTGAAGCAGCAAAAAAAATTAATGAAGACGGAGTGCTTAATCTGGCTTTGTCCGGTGCAAAAATAGTTCACATTTCAACAGATTATGTTTTTGACGGAAAAAATTATGCTCCTTATCAAGAAAAAGACGAAGCGAATCCGCTTTCTGTTTATGGTAAGACTAAACGTGCCGGAGAATTAGCGGTATTGGATAATGCCAAAATCGCAATTGTTATTCGTACTGCTTGGCTATATTCGACTCACGGTAATAATTTTGTAAAGACCATGCGTCGTCTAGGGGCAGAAAGAAAGAATATTAATGTGGTAATTGATCAAATCGGAACTCCTACTTTTGCAGGAGATTTGGCTCAGGCTATTGCGACCATTTTGCCACAAATAAATGAAACTAATAAAGGAATTTATCACTATACAAATGAAGGGGTTTGTTCTTGGTATGATTTTGCTACCGAGATTATGAATTTATCAGGATTATCTTGCAAAGTTAATCCTATTAAATCTTCAGAATATCCGACTAAAGCTATAAGGCCATTTTATAGTGTACTCAGCAAAGAAAAATTTAAAAATGTATTCAACATTGAAATACCTCATTGGAAGGAGAGTTTGGTAAAATGTCTAAAACAATTTTAATTACCGGAGGTGCCGGATTTATCGGCTCTAACTTTGTACCATATTTCTGTGAGAAATATCCGGAATATAAAATTATCAATTTGGATAAGCTTACCTATGCCGGTAATTTGGATAATGTCAAAGAATGTGAGACTATGCCAAACTATGAATTTGTGCAAGGAGATATTTGTGATGCTGAGTTTATTGAAAATTTGTTTGTTAAAAATGACATCAGGGGAGTAATCCACTTTGCGGCTGAAAGCCACGTAGATAACTCAATATCCGGACCGAGAGCATTTATCAATACTAATATTTTGGGAACGTTTAATTTGTTGGAGGCTGCACGCAAACAATGGTTTGATGCTCCATCAAAACCGAAGTCCGGTTATGAAGATTGTCGTTTTCATCATATTTCAACCGATGAAGTGTATGGTACTTTGGGTAATGAAGGAATGTTTGAAGAAACAACACCTTATGCACCAAACAGCCCCTACTCTGCTTCTAAGGCTAGTTCTGACTTTTTGGTAAGGGCGTTTCACCATACATTCGGTATGAATGTGACTACCTCTAACTGCTCAAACAACTATGGCCCCAAACAACATAATGAAAAACTGATTCCTAAGATTATCAGTAATTGTTTGAATGAAAAGCCTCTGCCTATTTATGGCAAAGGTGAGAATATTCGTGATTGGTTGTATGTTTTGGATCACTGCAAGGCAATTGATTTAATTTATCATACAGGTAAAGCAGGAGAAACATATAATGTGGGAGGCAGAAACGAGCGTAATAACATCACGATTGTAAAAACCATTTGTGCGATTTTGGATACTAAACGTCCTCGTGCCAACGGCAAAAAATATGAAGAGTTAATTACGTATGTGCAAGACCGTGCCGGACACGACTTCCGCTACGCCATAGATGCAACCAAACTTGAAACAGAACTTGATTGGAAAGCTGATGAAAATTTTGATACAGGAATTGTAAAAACCGTGGAGTGGTATTTAAAATGATTTATAACTTAGTTGATTTTAAAGTAAGAGGCGATCATTCAGGAAAGTTAGTCGCCTTAGAAAAAGGACACGATTTACCATTTGATGTTAAACGTGTGTACTATATTTGGGATACGGATGAAAAGGTTATCAGAGGTAAACACGCTCATCGAAAATTAGAGCAGATGATTGTTTGCACCTCAGGAAGTTGTGATTTTATACTTGATGACGGAAAAACAAGAAAGACCGTGCATTTGAATAATCATGCTCAAGGTTTACACATAAAACACAATATTTGGAGAGAGTTTACTAACTTTTCCAAAGATTGCGTGGTAATGGTTTTGGCATCTGAACACTATGATGAAGCTGATTATATAAGAGATTATGATGAGTTTTTAAAAGAGGTTAATAATGGGTAACTTATTACTGCTATCAGCAGGAACTAATGCGTGTTATCATATAGCAAAAACTCTAAAAGAAAAATTTTCTTCTGAGTTCTATATTGTAGGTGCCGATATTAATGAACAATATCTGACACCTACTTGTAACTATTTAGATGCATTTTATAAGGTTCCTTACTCATCTTCTCCCGACTACTACAAGACGATTTTGGATATTTGCCAAAAAGAAAATATAGATTTTTTATTACCAAGTTTTGACGCTGATCAAAAATTATTTTATCCTGAAAACCCTGACTTAATTAATATTGGTGTAACATCTCTCAGTACAAGTATAGATACTCTTCCGATCTATGATAATAAAGCCAAAATAAATAATTTTTTACAGAATGAAGGTCTACCAATACCCAAACAATATTCATTTGAAGAATGCACAGAAAATGAATTGTACATGGTTAAGCCGATTAACGGTGTTGGATCCGTTGGTGCTGCTTTACGAACAATTGATGATATGAAATTATTAAATATGTCTAATTTCATTATTCAAGAGCGGTGCTCTGAACCTGAAATAACAATGGAATGTTTTTGGTTTGAAGGCAATATATCAACAATATGCAGAGAAAGAATTGCTGCTAAAGCTGGTGTTTGTACAAAGACTAGGATATTTAAAGATAAAAATTTGGAAGATATCGGCATTAAATTCGCACAAAAGATTAAAACGCCACACATTTTCAACTTGCAGTTTATGAAAAATCAACAAGATGAATACGTGATTACAGATGTAAACTTGAGAACTGCCGGAGGTATGAGCTTATCATATGCTGCAGGATGGGATGAAGTATCTGCTCTAGCAAAAATAATGATTGGCAAAAATGATATTAGTGAAATTTTCGCAACACTTCCTCAGCAAATACACCCTAGATACATTGTGAGAGCGTATACTGACATTGTAACAAAAATAGAAAAACCCGTGATTGCCTTTGATTTTGACGGAACACTTTTAGATAGTAGAGAAAGACATAAAATAGTACTAGATGATGTTTTAGTATCAAAAAACATTAATATTGACACCTCTGACTTGGTTGAATTTAAAAGAAACGGAAAAAACAATATCGATTTTTTGATTTCTAAAGGAGTTGAGCAATCTATTGCGCAAGAAGTTCAAAGTGAATGGATTAGACTAATTGAAAACGAAAAATATCTGGAGCAAGATATTTTGTATCCTAATACAATCGAAATTTTAGAAAGACATTCAAAAGAAAATAATTTAATTTTGGTTACGGCAAGAAACAATAAAACCGGGTTGAGAAATCAAATTGATAAATTTGATTTAAGAAAATATTTCAAAGAAATATATGTTGTAAACTCTGATCAAAATACCTCTGCTAAAAAAGCAGATATCTTAATAAAAGAAAATGTTGTTGAATTTATTGGTGATACTTTAAGCGATAAAAAAGCTGCAGATATTGCAAAAATAGTGTTTACACATGTTAACGATGGTTTTCATAAAAAAGAAATTATAAAGGAATAACGTAATGGCAAACATTTTAATATCATATTATTCTGATTATGGTGAAGTATTATATGACGCTATTAGTGAAGAACTTTTAAGAAATGGAAATAATGTATTTAGACTGAACATCAATAATCCTAAGGTGTTTAGAAGTAAATGGGGAGGGGAAAGTGAAATTACAGACAAAGCATTATATAATGATATTATAAAATTTTCTCCCGATATAATATTAAACTTCAACCATTCTTTTCCTCAAAATTGTCAACTAGGATTAAAAACAGATTGTAAAATTTGTATCTTAGATGCTGATAACCCTGAGACATTTTGGAACAAAAAACTTTATCAACAAAATAAAGATAAATACTTATATTTGGGCTTACAATCTTACTCAAAAAAAATGTACGAAGACAGTATTGGAAAAAATTTAACAGATGGTTTGGATTATCTTTATTTTCCTCCTGCAACAATGGTTAAAAACAAAAAATGTAAACAAGATAAAAATATTTCTTTTATCGGCTCAAACTTTTATCCGTTAAATGGAATCCCCCCTATGGGAAATTTCTATCATCCTGAAATAGTAGAGCTTTATAAAAACATCTGTGAAGATTATTATTTTCCGATAGAACAAGGAAAAGAAGTTTGTAAATCAATTTCTGATATTAATTGGGCATATACTATGGTGCGAGGCTATTTATCAGGACAATATAGATTAAAGTTTTTGCAAAGTATATCAGACATAGGTTTGGTCATATATGGCGACAGGAATTGGGAAAAAATTAGAGCCTATGATTTTGATTTGGAAAAATGTTATGATAAAAAAATTATTAAATCGCTAGAAGATAATCAATGGGTATATAACACCTCTAAAATATCTATAAACATCTCACACCCACAAGCAAAAACAAGCTTTTCGTGGAGAGTAATGGATATTATGGCTTCTAACTCTTGTTTATTGATGGAAGACAAACCTGACTGGAGAGATTTGTTTGAAAAATATTTAAGCACTCAAACCATAAAAGCAATTATATATAAAGATCGTTTTGATATGAGAGAAAAAGCGATAAAATTATTGAAAGATGATAAATTACGTCAAAAATGTGTTGCAGAATTAAATAATGCAATTGCAAAAAATGGTCGTTGGAAACACAGGATGCAATCATTACAAAAGTTTTTAAATATTAATTTAATGAATTTAACAAACAAATCTCCTGAATATATTTATATACAGCATATTAGTGATATTAGCAATAAAACTAAACCTAATCAATCAAGCATCGTCACTCCAATAAAAAATAAAAAGAATTTTATACAAAAATTAAAGCTAAAACAACGAGTGATTCTTACACTTAATTTACTACTACTTATGGTTGCGCAAATTCCTATCATTGATTTTATGATTCCTAAAAAGAAACGAATGAAATTGCATCGTCTGCTAGAAACATATAAGAGGTAAATATTAATATGGTTAATATTGTTATTGGTTTAAACAATTTTTTAATGTCTTCTGATAATCCTAGCGCAAGACCCCCTTTTTATGATGCTTTCTTAAGTGGATTAAAAAATGCCGGTAATAATGTTTTGTGTTTTGAACGTCAAAATTATAAACCCATTATAAGTGATGAAATACCTGATAATTATTTGGAAATCATAAAAAAATTTAAACCAGATTTATTTATTTTCTTTAATAACCAATTTTGGAATATTATGAAGCATTTTGATGCTCCAATTGTAATATATGATGTTGATAGTCCTAACTCATATAGCAATATTGACGAATTAAAACAAAATAAAAATAAATTAAAATTTTTTGTAAATCAATCTAGCGGAATAGAACAGATTAAAGATATAATTGGAGTACAAACAGAAAACATTAAATATATTAAGCCATTTACAAATATAAATTCAAATCCAAATATGGAACAAAATATAAATATTTCTTTTTTGGGTGCCTGTTGGATTTGGAATGATTTTAATGCTCCATTAAATTTCTCTCAACAACTAACAACAAAAGAAGAAAGAGATGAAGCCTTTAAGGCTTATCACAGATATATAGAACAACCTTATTATGATTTAGATTACTTTTACGACACAAAAAAAGATATTAAACGCTTAAAATTTGATGACATAAAGGTATCTTCTGCAAGGATATCCGGAATTAAGCGTTTAAGATACCTTACGGCTATTGCTGATTTAGGTCTTGAAGTTAGGGGATCCAACTGGAATAGTCCTATGTTAAAAGTGTTTCCGGAAGTAATGCTTTGCTACAACATTCAACAAGTTCTAAGTTATGTCGAAACGCAGGATTTCTTTAATCAATCTAAAATAGGTTTTAATACTAAGCATATTCAAGCAAAAAGTGGTTTCAGTTGGCGAGTTTGTGACATTATGGCCTCTAATGCTTGTTTGGTGACAGAACGGGCTGATGATTTAAAAACTTTAGGTTTTAAAGTACCAATGTTTGAAAGTGCATCAGAAGCAAGAGAAATTTGTGAAAAATTACTTAAAAATGACAATATGCGTAAAGACATTGTTGCTCATAGTCATGAATTAATCGATAAAAATCATCGATTAGAATCATCTCTTGCTGAAATTGAAGATTTCTTAAATATGAGATTGAGATCTAATATTGCCGGAAGTCTGCAAATAATTCAAATATCCTCAATTAAATCTATAATTAAAACGGATATACCTAAACCACCAGAAATACATTTTCCGAATATAGATAAGAAAAGCTTTAATCTTAAAGATTCTATATATTATAAATTGTCAAAACATCTATTTAATAAAATATCATCGATAAGGCACTCATAACATGAATAAAATCAAAAGAATAATTATTACTACCGATGTACTCAGAGATCCTGAATGCAAAGATTTTAGTTTGCAGTCAAACACAGTGTGGACATCAACTTTGTTTGGTGACTTGTGTAATGAGGTTACAGGACTTCCTATTGAAGTCTATGATGCCAAATATATGAACGGTTTTGTACAAACTCTTTATAAAATATATGGTTTCACTGATAAGATTGAACAAATTGACTGGTTAAAAATCTACAACCAAACAGAGTTAGAACCTCTTGCTAAAGAACTTTTCCATGTATACTTTTCAGACAGTTTGGTAATCGGTTTTGAATTACCGCAAATTTTTAGAAGAATGTTTGATAATTTAGGTATTTTTTATATTGATATTATTCATCATCCAATCAGATACTTAGACGATTTATTACATGGTTTTAGTACAAATTCTTTAGCTATATATAATAAACTTATGAAATATCAAATTAATCCGGATATTTTTAAATTACAAGCTACATACTTAAAAGTAAAATCCAGAATGAGGAATATTAATAACAATAAAATCATTCCTAATTCTTGTATTATTTTTGGACAAACAAATGTTGATCGAAGCATATTGAAACCAGATGGTTCATTAGCTAGAATACTTGATTATAAAGAACAAATTATCGAACTCAGCAAAAAATATAAACATATCTACTTTAAACCTCACCCTTTAAACGTTAACAATAAAGAAACTATTGAATTTTTAAAATCAAATATATCTAATTTTTCTTTATTGGATTATATTAATGCTTATGATTTGTATTGCAATGACAGTGTTGAATTGTATATTGCTCTATCATCAGGATCTTTATATGAGGCAAAATACTTTGGAAATAATGTGCAATATCTATATAAACAACCTTTTGAATATGGCGAAGACTATATAAACAAATCAACTTCATGTTATGATTGGAAAGAAGTATTTGTATCTATATATAAAAATTACCTATCTTATGCTTTTTGGAGTGATATTTTATCTGAAATAATAAGCGTAAAATCTAAAGATAGTATTTGTATTGATACTCATAATATAATGCGCCATGCACTGAGGGCAAATTGGAGTTATAATGATAACAACAGTTTTACATTAGAAACATTTATGAATTCTGTACGGTATGATATTGCATCTTTAAGAAGCAGCGTACAAAATAAACCCATTGCAATTCCTAAAGGAATTGGATATAAAATATGGAAACATTTGAATAAAAAACTAAAAAAGCAGGGTATTATTTAAATCAGGTTTAATAAGATGTAGGTATTTTATTGTATTACTTAATTGAAATACCTTGTAAACGTTATTTAAGAAAAAAAACAGTAACATTAAATAAACCGGAATAAAATTAATTTTTAACAGACACAACTTAAGTAATAGAGGGATTAATAATGATTAAATTTTTAGATTTGCATAAGATTAATGAACGTTTTAGAAAAGAAATCGACGAAAGGATTAAAAATGTTTTGGATTCCGGTTGGTATCTTTTGGGCAATCAAGATAAAAATTTTGAACAAAATTTTGCAAAGTATTGTGGTGTAAAGCATTGTATTGGTGTGGCAAACGGTTTAGATGCGTTGAATATGATTATTCGGGCATATGGGTTTGGCACTGGCGATGAAATTATTGTTCCGGCAAATACCTATATTGCATCTATTCTCGCAATTTCTGAAAATGGTTGTACCCCTATTTTGGTTGAGCCGGATATAAATACATACAATATCAATCCCGATTTAATTGAAGAAAAAATTACAACTAGAACTAAAGCTATTATGGTGGTTCATCTTTACGGACAAGCTGTTCAAATGGATAAAATTTGGGAAATAGCAAAACGCCACAACCTTAAAATAATAGAAGATTCTGCTCAGGCTCATGGTGCATCATATAAAGGTCATAGAACAGGAAATTTGGGTGATGCTGCCGGATTTTCTTTCTATCCCGGTAAGAATCTCGGATGTATGGGTGATGGTGGTGCCGTGACAACTAATGATGATGAATTAGCAGCTAAAATCCGTGCCATTGCTAATTATGGTTCAAACAGAAAATATAATCATATTTATAAAGGTATAAATTCTCGTCTTGATGAGATTCAAGCCGCTGTTCTTGATGTTAAGTTACCTTACTTGGATAAGGATAATATGCGTCGTCGTGAAATTGCAAAATATTATCGAGAAAACATCAAAAATCCTCATATCTCACTACCTGAAACTTATAGCGAAGATGCTCACGTGTGGCATGTATTTGTTGTTAGATGTGATAATCGCAACGCTTTACAACAGCACTTGGAAGCTAACAATATTCAGACTAATATTCACTATCCGACAGCTCCTCACAAACAAAAATGTTATACAGAGTATTCTACTTTATCTTTGCCTGTTACAGAAAGAATCCATGATGAAGTTATCTCTTTGCCAATTTCTCCGGTAATGACAGACGAAGAAGTTAAAAAAGTGGTAGAGGTCGTAAATGCTTTCCAATAAACCATTAATTTCAGTTATTATTCCAGCTTATAATCACGAGCAATTTGTTTGTGATGCCATTCGGTCAATTATAGCTCAAACTTACAAAAATATTGAACTGATTATCATTAACGACGGCTCAACAGATGATACTTGGGACAAGATAAATGAATTAAAAGATGATTGCAAAAAGCGGTTTATTAATATTCATTTTGAAACTCAAGAGAATCAAGGAACATGTACGACATTAAACAGATTAATAAAATTAGCTAATGGAGAATATATCTATTTAATTGCATCTGATGATTTGGCAAAACCTAGTGCCATAGAAAAACAGCTAAAAGAAATAATCCAAAATAAGGCTGTGGTTGCTGTCGGAAATAATGAATTTATCAATAACCGCAGTGAACGAATAGGTTGGGATAAACATAGAAATTCAACAAATATTGAAAATGCTGAATATAGAACTTTTGCAGATTTTCTTCAAATTAAACAAATCGATACATCTTTTGGAACATATAAACAATTATTACAAAGAAATCATATTCCAAACGGGTGCTTAATTTTGGCATCGGCGATAAAACAGATTCCGCAATTTTCAAAAGATGCTCCTCTGGAAGATTATTTTATGCATTTACAACTGTCTAAAATAGGAAAATATGTTTTTATTGATGAAATATTATTCTCATATAGGTGGCATGGTTCCAATACAGCAAAAATTGCAAATAAAATGCGTGCTATTACTCGAAAGACGATGGAATATGAACAAAATTTAGTATCACAAGAAAAGTATTCCCAATATAAACAGATATTTGAGGAAGTAAAATATAGTACAAAAACGCTTTTTTCGATTGGTAATCTCATAAAGCTTTATAAAACAAAACATTTGTTTTCCAAAAAATTAATTTTGGCAATAGGAAAGTATAAATTTACTCTTAAATCAAAGGATTAGTTTTTTAGCAGTATGTGCTACACCAATAGATGTCAGGATCATAATAGTTGGTAGCACAACCTGTGGCTTTGAAGTATTTAGTATTATCGTCACATCCGGGAACGCATTCTTCACATACGGCATTTGCCGGACATTGGCTTAAAGTGAAGCCTTCTGCTGTACAGTCTGTTTTACGACATGTTTGACATTCAATACAACAAGTATCACAATCTGTATAGGTTTTATTGCACCCATAACTACAACTTGCTATACAAACTTCTTCAGCAGATGCTTTGGTGCAAGCATCTATGCATTGCTCATAATGTGTTCCGCTACTGTCACTACAAGAGTTTCCATATAGAAAATCACTACAATTAGATGAGGTATGAGGGTATTTACTTGTATCACATTTACATTTTTTATAGCGTACGTCACCATTGGCTTCAGTACAATTACCGGATGAAGTATCTGCTATTTTACCGGCTGAAACACATGATGCAGAAGTGTTAGGATACGCAGAAATATTACAAGACCAAGACTTACAACAAGTTTCCGGACCATAAAAATAATCCGTACAATCATATCCTTCAGGAATATCTTTGAGAGGTTTCCAATTTGAATAGTTATAGCAAGAGAATTTTACTACAGGTTCTTCGGGGATTGGATTATCAATTTCAGGACCATTAACTCGATGTGAGTATACTTGTTTACGTTGATAATCAGGCAATAACCAAACTTTGGAATATGCATTGTTAACATAACCAAATAAAAGCAATAGCAGAATTAAAAACAACTTACGCATTGCCACACCTCTCATAATACCCTATATATTAGATTAGCAAATTGTTTGAAAGGTGTCAAATAATTATTGAATTTGTTAAAATATAACAATCATATATTAATGATAACTTCTTCAAAATCAGGCTCGTCCATAACCATCGGAGTGTTGGAAAAAGCCAAAGCCAATAATACTATCGAAATTATACGTAAGCTAATTATAATTGTACGATTACCACTAAAATTTATTCCTTTAGCACTTTTATTTACAAACAACAACTCCAACAAAGCCCACATGGCGACAAACAATAAAGGAATATATAAAAACCATGCTGAGATTAATGTTAAACACAATTGAGATAACCCTCTTCCCCAATAACCGGCATAAAAATTATGAATACCGGTGGTTCCTAAGAAAAAAGCTAAAAGTATATATATTACTCCGTTTTTGGGCTGCACCGGCTCGTTTTTATGCAATATTTTGGCAACAAGCCGTTTCTTCTCTGCAACAAATTCTTCCTCTGTTAAATGGATTTTATGAGCGATTTCTTTGAGTTTGGTTACATCTAGCATTGCTACCTCCTACTGTTTATACATAATATATAAGTTATATTTAATTAATTCCAATAAAAAAGAGCTTTGTTTTTGTAAACAAAGCTCTTTTTTATCATCAACAAGTTAGAAACCCATACCTCCGGGCATTCCGGCAGGAGCTGCTGCTCCTCCGCAATGACATTCTTTTTGCGGAGCCTCTGTTACCATAGCTTCTGTCGTGATTAATAATCCTCCAACAGATGCAGCGTCTTGTAGTGCGGTGCGAACAACTTTAGTTGGATCAATAATACCGGCTTTAATCATATCGGTATATTCACCCAATTGTGCATTGTAGCCAAAGTTGGCATCTGTGCTTTCCAACAGTTTACCAGCAACAACAGCACCATCTACTCCGGCATTTTCAGCAATCTGACGGATAGGAGCTTGAGCGGCTTTACGAATAATTTCAATACCAACTCTTTGATCTTGATTGGCAGGAGTTAGATTATCCAATACTCTTGAAGCATATAGTAATGCGCATCCGCCACCGGCAACTACACCTTCTTTTACAGCGGCTCTGGTGGCATTAAGAGCATCATCAATACGATCTTTTTTCTCTTTAACTTCAACTTCAGAAGCTCCTCCGACTCTTAATACGGCAACACCGCCGGATAACTTTGCTAAGCGTTCTTGAAGTTTTTCACGATCATAATCAGATGTTGTTTCTTCAATTTGTTTACGAATTTGTCCGGCTCTAGCTTCTATTAAATCTTTTTCGCCGTCACCATCAATAATTGTAGTTTCATCTTTAGTAATGGTTACACGTTTGGCTGTACCGAGCATGTCAACACTGACATTTTCCAACTTCATACCAAGTTCTTCAGATACTACCTGACCACCGGTTAAAATAGCAATATCTTCTAACATGGCTTTGCGACGATCTCCGAATCCGGGAGCTTTTACAGCACATACTTTCAAACCACCACGTAAACGGTTTACAACCAATGTAGCCAAAGCCTCGCCTTCAATGTCTTCAGCAATTATAATCAAAGCTCTTCCTGATTGAACAATGGTTTCTAAAATCGGAATCAATGGTTGAAGTGAAGATACCTTTTGATCATAAAGCAAAATATACGGAGATTCATATTCACAAGTCATTTTATCTGAGTTGGTGATAAAATACGGAGATAAATAACCTCTATCAAATTGCATTCCCTCAACAACATCAAGTTCTGTTTCCAATCCTTTAGCATCTTCTACGGTGATAACACCTTCATTACCAACTTTTTCCATAGCTCTTGCCAAATATTCTCCAATCGTACGATCTCCATTGGCTGAAATAGTGCCTACCTGTGCAATTTCTTCTGAAGTTTTAATAGCTACCGAACGAGATTTAATCTCCTCAATAACGGCATCAACAGCCATATCAATTCCTCTTTTGAGATCCATAGGGTTCATGCCAGCGGCAACAGCTTTGCTACCTTCTTTGATGATGGCTTCTGCCAAAACAGTAGCCGTAGTTGTTCCATCACCTGCTTTATCTGCTGTTTTTTGAGCAACCTCTTTTACCAATTGAGCTCCCATATTTTCAAACTTGTCTGCCAACTCAATTTCTTTGGCTACTGAAACACCATCTTTAGTAATTTTAGGTGCTCCGTATGATTTATCCAAAATAACGTTACGACCTTTAGGACCTAATGTTACTTTTACGGTTTTTGCCAATGTTTCTACACCTTTAAGCATTTTTGCTCGGGCGGTTGCGCCAAATTCAATATCTTTTGCTGCCATTTTCTTACCTTTCTATTCTTCAACAATACATAAAATTTCAGATTCTTTAATCAACAAACGTTCTTCGCCATTGACTTTTACCTCTGAACCAGCCCATTTGCCAAACAAAACTTTATCACCGACTTTAACTGTCATCGGAATTAATTTACCATCAGATCCGATTACTCCGGCACCAACAGCCTCTACTAAACCTTCACTGGGTTTTTCTTTTGCGGTATCCGGAATAATTATACCACCTGCAGTTTTGGTGGTTTCTTCTAAGCGTTTAACCAATACGCGATCTTGTAAAGGTATTATTTTCATGTTTTACTCCATAAGTTATAATAAATTTAACTATTTTCATACTTAGGAATTTGAAACACTAATGTCAAGCTATTGAGTCATTTTTTAGCAAAAAAAAATGCCGGATAAATCCGGCATCGTATGTTTTGAAGGTATTATTTTGGTAAATTTTGTTTTTGTATTTGATTAAAAGCTGATACAATAAAACTTACGATAATTAAAAACGATAACACCGCTTGTGAAACAAAATATATCCAAGCATGCGGAAAAATCACCAGTATCGGGCGGACAACACCGGTTATCCAACCATCTATTGTCAGGCTTTGTAATAGGGTAAGTATTGATAATCCTAAAGTGGAGAAATTTATAAACACATTGCCGAATAAGCTTACTCCAATTATGGCAAACACATAAGAAAATACAGCAAAAATCATTAAAAAAGATAAAAAGCTCGGCAATAAACCAATAATAATGTTTATCAAATTATTGATTTTTGAAAAATGGTGCATGTATTTGAATAATCTGAGCAATCTAAAAGACCTCAATACGATAAAACTGGTTGCTTCGGGAATCGAAGATATAATTACAACTGCCAAATCAAATATATTCCAACCTGAAGTGAAAAACTTCTTTTTGAGAGCATATATTTTGAGAAACATTTCAAAAATAAATATTCCCATAAACAGTCTATCCAACAAAAACAGTCCTTTATTGAAATAGTAACTCATGATATCAGATGTCATTAAGCCTAGAACAACAGCATCTGCAAGAATAATGCTCATGATAAACATTTCAAAACTGAAGCCTGTTACCAATTTAGATAAACGTCGTTGCTCATCTTTGTAATATAAGTTTATTGTCGGTTTCTTTTTTATAGCCATAATGTGTTCTCCGTATCAATGATATTTTATCTTAAAAAATAATTATCGCAACTGCTATTGCCGAAAGTGATAATGCAGGCCCAAAAGCAACGGCTTTTTGTTTGCGCACCAAACTATATATCAACATAAGAATTGATGCTCCGGCAATAACATACAATAAAGGTTCCACACCAACCCATGCTCCGATTGCTGACAGTAGCTTTATATCTCCACCGCCAAATGCATCTTTATTTTTTTTCAACAGTAAAAAGCTTACCAAAACCGGTAATAAATATCCGATAATTGCACCTAAGGCACTATCTGCGCCAATTATCCAACCATTTCCTAATACTGAATATGCGAATCCGAATATCAATAAAGGAACTGTTAAAATATCCGGCAACAAATACATTCTCCAATCTATTTCTGCCAATAATAACAATGTATATGTATAAAACAAAATCCATCCCAAACCATCAATACCGAACTTGTAAGCAAGTATGTAAGACAATCCACAGGTAACAATTCCGCTAAAAAATGAACGCCACATAAAACTCTTAAATTGTTTAGTATAATATACCGGAAGTAAAAATTTGTTGATGCGTATTGTTTGCCAAATTGCATTTGCAGGGGTAGATGGCATAAACTTTGCAAAGCGCCTTGCTATATAGGGGATAAACAACCCAAAAATGAAACTGCCCGTAATATATGCTATCATAGCTACCTCCTGTTCAAAATATATAGCGAAAATGATAAAAAATTATTAATCAGGATATTATTGTTATTCACTTTATATTTAACTTTTATCGATATTATTTGTGTATATTAATCGGAGAATAAAAATGAATAAGTTATACATTGTAGCCAAAACAGAATTTTATCGGTATTTTACTACTCCAATTGCATTGGTGTATCTGATTTGTTTTTTATTCTTAAATGGTTCTTGTGCATTTTTTTTGGGAAAATTTTTTGAACGAGGACAAGCCAATTTATTACCGATGTTCGGATATTTGCCTTGGATATTATTGTTGTTTGTTCCGGCTGTTGCCATGCGAATGTGGGCAGAAGAATTTAAAAATCAAACAATCCGACAATTGGTTACCTTGCCTATTAATATATCAACATTAGTATGGGGAAAATTTTGGGCATCTTGGTTATTTTGTATTGTAGCGTTATTTCTGACATTTCCATTTTGGGTGAGTGTTAATATTTTGGGTGACGCCGATAACGGAGTAATCTGTGCCGGTTATATTGCGACCGTTTTATTAAGCGGAGCAATGTTAGCTATTGCACAAACCATGTCTGCATTAACCAAGAATCAGGTAATTGCTTTGGTCTTGGGAGTTTTAGCAAATTTACTGTTTTTATTGAGCGGTATTGAATTTGTATTAGGGAATATAAGAAGTTTAGCGTCAAACAATTTTGCGGATTTGATAGCATCTTTCAGCTTTATTACTCATTTTGAAAATATAACTTTGGGCTTGTTGGAACTCAGAGATATTATCTTTTTTATAACCGTTATTCTTTTGTTTAATCTGATTACCATTGGAATTATCAGTTTGAAGACTGTTGGAGCTAATAGTTTTTTCAAATCAGCCAATAGGTCATATTATGTTATTTTTTCTGTTTTTTTGATAATATTATTTATCGGCATTAACATGTTGTCAAATGTATATTTGAGGCAATTAAAATTTGATTTTACGGAAGAAAATATTTTTACACTTACAGATGCTTCTAAAAATGTGATAAAAAATATTAAAGGCAATGTATATATCAAAATGTATTATTCTCCGATATTAGGTGAAAAAAATCCTGAAGTCAGGCTTCTTGCAGATAAAATCAATATGTTATTGGAAGAATTTGCAAAACTCAGTGATGGAAAAATTATTGTAAAAAAATATAACCCAATCCCTTTCAGTGATGCGGAAGACAGAGCTCTGGCTGCAGGATTGCAAGCCTTACCGGTGATTGATAAAAATCATAATGCGTATTTGGGGTTGGTTTTAACTGATGAATATAATAATAAGCAAGTTATTCCTTATTTTCCGATTGCTCGAACAACGTTTATTGAGCAGGAGTTAACAGAGGCATTATATTTACTAAATAATAAAAAACCAAACTTGGGAATTATAACATCTCTACCCATTTTTGAAAGCACAATAAATAATGTTGTTACACCGGAATGGGAAATATCCAAACAGTTGGCAAAATATTATAATTTGTTTTTATTATCTCAAGATAATCCTGATTTGAGTAATATAGATATTTTAATGATGATGCACCCTACCGATTTAACATCTTTGTCAATTAATCAAATTATGAATTTCAGCAAAAACGGCGGTAAAATTTTGGCTTTTTTTGATGTTGCAACAGAGGCTCAACAACTATTTGCTCCAACAACTCAGGAATTTATACCTTCAGATTATAAAAAACTTACGGATTATTGGGGAATTAAATTTATTAAGGAAGCTGTTATTGCTGATTTAGATAATTCTTCTTTGGTCAATAATAATGATCTTAGCATAAACACTCCGGACTTTACTCAAGATGTCATTCAATTTTATGTTGAAAATTCCGGATTTAATAAAAAATCTCCGATTACCGCAAATTTACAAAAAATGCTTTTGACTTCCGTATCTACAATTGTTCCTCTCAAAAATGCAAATACGGTTTTTGAGCCATTGATTGTACCCAGCGCAAATTCTGCTCTAATGCGGGTTGAAGCCGTATACGAAAGAATCTCTCCAGCCATAATTTTAAGAAACTTTAAAAAAGATGATAATCCTAAATTTATTGCCGCTCACATTAAAGGAAAAGACGAACCTTTAGAAGTTATTGTAGTCACTGATACGGATTTATTATATGATAACTTTTGGACAACCCATCAAAATGTACTGGAGAATTCATATGCCGTTCCATTGTTGGATAATGCAAACTTCGTGCTTAATGCTCTTGATTATCTCAGAGGAGACCAAACTTTATTAACATTAAGAGGAAAAAACTATAAAGAACGAAAATTTGAAAACTTGGAAAAAAATAAAATAAAAACGGCAAAAGATTTTAAGATTAAAGAAAAAGAAATTCTTGATAATTTGGCAAAAGCAAAAAAAGGAATGACAGAGATTGCACAAAAACGTAATTTTGAAGGACGAAATATTTTTACCCCCGATGAATTGGCAGTAATTGCAAAAATTCGCAAAAAAATACATGATGATAGAATAAAATTATATAATATTCGCTCTAAATTAACCGCCGATGAAGAAAATTTAAAAAATCGTTTGATTTGGATAAATATATATATGTTCCCTTTAATCGGAATCGGATTGCTTTTGATACCGTTAATATTCAAAAAACGAGAAGTTTCAGTAAATTCAAATTTCAAAATTAATGTTATTTTGGTAAAAATCGGAATCATCAGCGTATTGGGATTAATTGCTGGTTTGACTGCTTATAGAATCCAAGAAAACAAATATGCAGATAAGCAAGAAAATGAATTAGTGTTTCCGAAATTAAATGAAAACATCAATAATGTAGCATCTATCGTTTTGCAAAATTCTTCAGAAAAATTAGAATTTATAAAAAATAAAAATGGTATATGGACTTTGCCTGAATATCCTCATTATTTGGTGTATAATAACAGAATTAGAAATTTATTATCTAATCTTATTACTGCCACATATTATGAAAAAAAATCATCGGATTTCTCATCTTTGGATACTTTTGGGTTATCTCCAATTGAAGATCATTCTTCTGATGCTGTTAAAATCAGCTTATATGACAGCAATAAAAAAGCTGTGGCTGAAATTAATATCGGCCATCTGGATATTGAACTGGGAAGAGGAAGCAGAGGAGCATACATCAGAAAACAAAACAGTTTTTCAGTATGGTTGGCGCAAACAGATTTAGTAGATTTGAACCTTTCTCCAAAGTATTGGACATATAGCAACTTGTGGAATCTGCAATTTGGAAGATTGATAAGCGCAAATGGAAATGCAAATCAAGATATATTGGCAAATTTAGCTAAAGAACTTTTGAATATTTATTTTATTGATGCCAAAACCGAAATTCAGGAAGATAAAATTTATTTATCAGTCAACATTGAAACCGAAAAAGCAAAATCGGTTATATTGAATTTTTATAAAGTGAATAATACATATTGGGTAAAATACAATTTTAATGGCATAGTTTCTTCAGATTTGTTGCAAGATTTTGCTAATTATGCTAAAGGCGTTTTCTATAAAATATCATTTTCAGATATGGAGAGAATAAAAAATGCCACCCAAAATATCAACAACAGAAAGCAATAAATTAAAAAAACGTGCTGCCATTTATAGTATATGTTTGGCAACAATTTTGATTTTGCTTAAAAGTTTTGCTTTGATGAGAACAGAATCTTTGGCTATAATGTCATCAATGATAGATAGTGCAGCAGATTTATCGGCTTCTATTATAACTTTTTGGGCAGTATCTTATTCTAATCAACCGGCAGACAATTATCACCGATACGGACATGGAAAAGCTGAAGCTTTAAGCGCTCTGATACAAGCAGCTTTTATCATCGGATCAGGAATATTTGTAATATATGATGGGGTGTTACGGTTAATATATCCTCAACCGATTATAAAAACTTCTTTAGGTATGATTGTGATGATTATATCTTTAGGGCTATCATTATTATTCATTTGCTTTCAAAAACATGTTGCAAAAAAAACAAATTCTCAGGCCATTAAAGCTGATGCTGCGCATTATACAGCAGATGTTGCCACAAATCTGATTATTATTGTAAGTTTATATATTGTACAAAAATGGCAAGTTATTTGGTTTGATACCTTTATTGCTTTTTGTATTGCAATATATTTATTGTATAATGCTAAAATTCTTATCAAAGACGCTTTGGATATGCTTATGGATAAAGAGTTGGCTGAGGGAATCAGAGAAAAAATCATTAAATCCGCTATGAATTGTAGCCATGTGGTTGGGGTACATGACTTGAGAACAAGAGATTCCGGAGGATTTTATATGATAGAATTACATCTGGAATTTGATGGTAATTTGTCGTTATATCAGGTTCATGATTATACTTGTCATGTAGAAAATACCATTAAATCTATTTTACCTCATTCGCAAGTAATCATACATCAAGATCCTGCAGGACTTGAAGAAGAAAGACTTGATGAAATACTGACTAAAAATTAGTATTTTATTTTCGGTTTATTGTTCTTGAGCGTTTTTGCATTCTTTTGCGTTGTTTAGCGCTGCTATCTTTAGATTTGTTGTTTTTTTTATTTCTTTTTCCTGCGTTTTGAGCCTTATCGGTTTTATCTTTAAGTTCTTGCTTTTTGTCTTTCTTTTCTGTTTTTTTATCAGCATCAGATTTTTTTTCACCAACAGTCGGTTTTTGAGAAGTGTTTACAGTATTACCATTTACGGTTTGTCCAACAGTCGGACGAGAACTATTGGTTTGATTTTGACTGCTATTACTTGTATTTTTGCTTTTTGAATTACTAGTGTCATCAGTGTTGTTATTATCATTATCAGAATCTTTTTCGTTCCATGCACTTTTAAAAGTATTACCAATGCCTTTAGCCGTTTGAATAGGATGCAAGAGAGCGCTTCCGGCTCTTTTGGCTTTATTTTCAATAGTTTCTCGGGTTGATTTAGTGGATTTAAGCGCAAAACTTTTGGCAGCAGAACCAGCCATAGTTGCAATCTTGGGTGCATTGGGCGATATTGCGCCGGAGGCAAATTTTCCGGAAATTTCACTAGATTTACTCAAAAATTTAAATCCAAATATACAACTAAATAATAAAATTAAGAAACCAATTGAGGAGATATCTGTTAATTTCTTTAAATTTTCCTCATCTTGAGTATTTATGGCTTGGGCAATCTTATACAAAGCTCCCATTTCTACCTCATCACCTTTGCAATCATTTCCAGAGCATTCTTGTGCGGTAACACTATACTTCAAACCGGCATCTACTAAATTAATACTTATAGATATGACCAGACCGGAAAACATAAATAAAAATACGGCATTTAAAAACATATTCCAGCCGGTACTGCTATATTTGGCAGTTAGTTTAAACGGCCAACTTGCAATCAAAAACGGCATTAATGCACCCAACAGCCCTAATTGGACAATGGCGTCAATAAGATAAAATGCAATACTTATGGATATTAAAAAACCAAAACCGGCAAGTAATACTCCTTCTACCACAAGTTGAAATCCATCTCCAAATTCCAGAGTATCTCCCATAAAAATCATGGCATGGCTGCCAATACATATGAGAGATGTACCGGTAGCCTGCATAAAAGCTATGGTTCTTTGTATTTGGGCAATATAATTATCTAAATCAACATATAAGTTTGCATCGTAATATTCTTCGTCTTTGTCCGGTTTTAAGGTTATTTTACTAGATCGTTCTCGGATACCGGGGTTGATTTCTTCCATTCTTTCCCAATCAGTAAGCCCACTTGCGGTTTTAACCACAGAATATCGGCTATCCAGCATTTCCGAACCAAATTGTAAACCTCCACGCATAATGGGAACAACAACAATTTCGTATATTTGCATTGATGATATTAAAAATACAAACGCAATTACAAATTTATAGCTTTGTTTAACTAAATTAGTTAAGAATTTGGGAGCATCTTGCTTGGTTATTGATGATACAAAAACCAGAACTTGTATTGCTATCCATAAAGCTAATCCCATAGCTATGGTGTAAGCAAATGGAGTGGCAAATTTATCAAATGATATAGATGTTATATGATTGGAGACAGAATACATAACCGTAAAAAGCGGGCAAAAAAAGCAACGACGAGCTTCATGAAGCTTAACCGGTAAAACTTCGCATCTGCGAAAAGCTGTACCGCTTTTGTTATAACTTACGGTTGCTCTGGTGATGATCTCACTTTTTTCTTTGGTCAATAAACAATATTCTTTTTGATCATTTCCCTTATAACAACTTGTTTCTTTGGTCTTGGATTTAGCAAATATTCCTCCGGTTCTGGTTTTTCTTCTTTGAACATAACCTCCTTCCGGTGCATCTTTCCAACCTTTTTTATGATACTTTGCTACTTCCTCTCCTTGTGCGCATTTGTAATCATAAGTTACAACCGTACCATCTCCTCGTAGTTCATGGATGAGTCCATTAAGAAAATGTCCTCCAACTACACTTAACTGTGTAATATGATCTGTACGGATTTTTTTCTTAACCATACATATTTCGTTATTTTGAGGTTTACAAACATTGGGTCCGCAAATGACATAATCAACATCTTTTCCGGCTTCTAAAGGTATTCCCATTACCTGAGCCCAAAATTCAGGAGCCGACATGGCTTCTATTTTGGAATTAGGGTTAGAATTAGTATTACTATCATCAGCTAATGTCGGAGACACAAAAAATGCTCCGAATATCACAAATATCATTATTGATGTAAGCTTTTTAAGCATATTCAATTCCTAATTACCTACATATTGATGAATTATAACATGAAATTTACTTATAAATTGTTACACTTTTTTGATTTTTTTATGAAAAAAAGCTGCCAAAATCGGCAGCTTAAAAAATTAATAACTGTATAACAAACCATATTTTTTCATCTTCGGTTTCCAAGATATAGCTTTGTTCAGTAAATTTTTATCAACTTTAATTTTTTCTCCACGCTTATTAAAACATTCCCATTGCGTGCCTTTACGGGCATATACGATGTCTTTTAAGCGTGGCTCATTAATAATGGGTATAATTTCGTCATATTCACATGGAATAATTTGAACATAACGCTCTTTTTTGCCATTACTAACATTGTGCCTACCATGATAATATCCCCATTTGCCATTTTGCTTAACGGCATACCCCATGAAGCCGACTTCAATATCTTCATAAGGACCTCTGGATAAGTTATATACGCCTTCAGATGTATAAAACTTAAATTCATACTTGTTGCCAAAGCATAATCCTTCACCACTACCTAAATATTCGACTTTGGTTACCGGATTTTCTTTTGCACACCATGTGGTTGATTGGAGATAGTAGTATTTATCCGTTCCTTTGTGGCCTATAAACATTTTAGTAGGACCGACATCTACAAAAGAAATAGAATCGTACTTACATTCCACACCACTATTAATAAAAGGATAGCCGATATCCTCTGTGGTGATGTTGCCATAATGGTATCCTCCGATACTGCAAATTATTTTGGTATCTCTTTTTAAGATAATACCCCATCGTTCTTGGCCATCAATTTTTTGGATAGCATAAAGAACTTGATCTTGTCCTTCAACATCAACAAACTTGGTGCAACTGCTGCAAATAGTTAATACCAGCAAGCAAGAGATAAATAATAACTTTTTCATAACATAAAAATTTAAGGGTTAATAATTGTTTGTTTAGCGTCTTTTTAACATAAATTGATTTTTTTGCAAGCAAAAAGGAGGAGATAAATCTCCTCCTTTTTTAGCTTTGATGCCTAAAGTTTTTCAATACGCATCCGGTAGAATGACCGCCATACAAACAGTAATCCTAACAAGAAGAACCCTATGCCAAGTCCTACCGCAACACAACGTGGTGCTGAAACAGCCATTTCAACTGCCAACAGTCCGAACAATGTTGTGAACTTGATAATGGGGTTTAAAGCTACTGAAGATGTATCTTTATATGGATCTCCAACAGTATCACCGACAACAGAGGCATCGTGCAAAGGTGTACCTTTTTCATTTAAGTCAACCTCTACCACTTTCTTGGCATTATCCCATGCTCCGCCTGCGTTTGCCATGTATAATGCTTGGAACAAACCAAATACAGCTATGGATATAAGGTAACTTGCAAACAAATTAGCATCAAAACAAGCAAATGCTATTGTAAATGAAAAGATTACAATGAAGATATTAAACATACCTTTTTGAGCATAAAGTGTGCAAATTTGTACTACCTTTTTAGAATCCTCAATAGATGCTGCTTTTGCGGTGTTGAGCTTAATGTGCTGTTTGATATAGTTTACGGCACGATATGCTCCGGTAGAAACCGCTTGCATAGAAGCTCCTGAGAACCAAAAGATTACAGCTCCGCCCAAGATTATTCCAAACAGAACTTCCGGATCCAACAAATTGAGCTGTAAATTCAATAACAATATAATTGAGAAAATCATAGTGGTGGCACCAATTACGGCTGTACCGATTAATACAGGTTTGGCTGTTGCCTTGAAGGTATTTCCGGCACTATCATTTTCTTCTAAAAAGTGTTTACCTTTTTCAAAATCAGGGGTAAATCCGTATTTTTTCTCAATCTCTTTAGAAATGCCTTTTTGACTTTCTATTTGAGATAATTCAAACACGGATTGGGCATTGTCTGTTACCGGACCATAAGAATCTACTGCAATGGTAACAGGTCCCATTCCCAACATACCAAATGCTACCAAACCAAATGCAAACACGCTAGGATATACCATGTAGGCATCTAATCCGTTTCTGGCGGTAAAGAATGCAACAGCCATCAGTCCGACCATAACCAATCCTTGCCAAAATGCTGAGAAATTACCAGCAACCATTCCTGAAATAATGTTAAGTGATGCACCGGCTTCACGACTTGCATTTACAACTTCTTCAACATGTTTAGATTTTGATGAAGTGAAAATTTTAGTAAATTCAGGTATCAAAGCTGCAGCTAATGTACCGCATGAAATGATAACTGATAATTTCCACCATAAATCACCGAATCCGTCCAACATGATATATGATACACCAAAAGTTACCAGAATCGATACAATTGAGGTGAGCCAAATCAGTGATGTTAACGGTGTTTCAAAATTGAAAGCAGATTTATTGCCAAACAACCAACTTGAAACTTTTGAGTTTAACCAATAAGAAATCATTGATGTTAAGATCATCAGTACACGCATTGCGAAAATCCACACAATCAAACGAGCTTGAAAATCAATACCGTTATTCATCAAAACAAGATCACCATTAGGCGCATACATCATACCAGCACCTAAAACGATAAAACTAATGAGAGCAACACCAGTTACACCGTAAGTTTCAAAACCATCAGCCGTAGGACCGACAGAATCGCCGGCATTATCACCTGTACAATCAGCAATAACTCCAGGATTGCGAGCATCATCTTCATCAATCTTGAAGATAATTTTCATTAAATCTGCACCGATATCTGCAATTTTGGTAAAAATACCGCCACAAATACGCAGTGCGGCAGCACCTAAAGATTCACCGATAGCAAAACCAACAAAGCATGCGCCGGCACTATCTTTAGGAACAAATAACAAAATCGCTATCATCATTATGAGTTCGACACAAATCAATAATACGCCGATTGACATACCGGATTTCAACGGCAAACTCATAACCGGATAAGGCTTTCCTTTGAGTGATAAAAATGCTGTACGAGAGTTGGCATAAGTATTGATTCTCATTCCAAACCAAGCCACACAGTAAGATCCTAAAATTCCCAATACAGACCACATGAGAATCGTCAAAACTTTACTCATCGGAGTAGCATTTAAATAAAAGAAATAATAGAAAATACATATAGCAATAAACAACTCTAAAACAACCAATAATTTAGCTTGTTGTTTCATGTATGTTTTGCATGTTTCATAAATAGTATTAGAAACATTTAACATCAATTGGTGTGCAGGCATTTTTTTTATCTGCAAAAATGCAGCTAAACCAAAAAACATACCTAAAATGCAAATACCCATTCCGTATAGCAACAATTCCGAACCGGTAACGCTCCAGCCATAAATATTATATGCAACATCTAATGACGGAACTTTAAGGTCTATCTCAGAAGCCATTGCTTGGGCAGAAAATAATATGCTCATCAGTGCTGATAACGCAAAACTGCTGAACTTTCTCAAGTTTATCATATCTGATTCCCTTAAAATATTAATCCAAAAATTTATAAAAATATAACTCTACCAACTTTTATGTTATCAGTTGGTATCTTCGGTTATGTTATGAGCTTATACGTCACTTTCTAAATATTCAATTAAATTTATATAAAAAATAGCGATAACTAACAAATATTTCTTGCTATATTGAATATTAAAAACTAGTATTTAAAATGGGTTAGGAGTTGATTTTCACTAATCAGCTTTAAAACAATAAAAAGGGTTGAATAAAATTCAACCCTCTTGTTATTTTTGCGGAATTATTTTTTGTTTTTCTTCACGGCCTTTGGAGAAGATGTTTTTTTCTTGGAAACTGTTTTCTTTGCCGGTGTTTTTTTCTTTGCCGGAGCTTTTTTCTTTGCCGGAGCTTTTTTCTTTGCCGGTGTTTTTTTCTTTGCCGGAGCTTTTTTCTTTGCCGGAGCTTTTTTAGGAGTTACAGCCTTTTTCTTTGTAGCAGTTTTATTTTTAACCGCCTTAACTTTCTTTTCCTTAACCGGCTTAGGCTGAGCAGCAATTATTGCTTTCTCAAGTTCAGGCTCAGTACACAACCCGATAGCAACAGGATTTTTTGCTCTGATATTAGACATATCTTTATGAGTTCCACTCCTGATAGATTCAATAGTTGCTTTAGTCGTACCAATAAGTTTACATATTTGACTATCTTTAAGCTGAGGGTAGTTTTTGATAACCCATGCAATTGCATTGGGTTTATCCTGTCTTTGTGACGGAGACAATACTTTCTTGCTCTTAAGATTACGCTCTTTTACGTTACGTTCCATTTTGTTTGCTTGCAAATTGGCCTTATTATCATTTTCACAACGGCGAATTTCTTCCCATGTTAATTGTCCGTTATCTATCGGAGAAATTCCTCTGATATTGCTTGAAACTTCACCATCTGCAATAGCTTGAATTTCAAGCTCATGTATTTCACAAAACACAGAAATCTGTCTAAATGTAAGGGTTGTATTTTCAACTAACCACACAGCAGTTGCTCTCGGCATTAAAGGAGCTGTCATAAGTGTATCCTTTCCATATAAAAAAATAAAAACTACCCTTAGGATAGTTTTTCTTTGCACAATATACAAGTCTTTTTTTATACTTTGTTATTATAGTAATTGTATATGTTAGCCATATTTTGGTAACCTACTTGGAGCATTTGCGCAGTCGCCTGATAACGTGTTGCTTGTACTTGAAGTGCATTTACTCCAGAAATTCCGCCATTTGTTGATGCAAGTGCAATTCTACTGGTTTCTTTGTTTTTGGTATCTTCAGAACGACTTTCAATCGCAACATAGTCATGTTTAAATCCGGATCCCATATTCAATTGTAATGCATAGGATATATTTTCAGAATCGGGAGTATCTTCACTTCTGGAAACTTTGATATAATAATCACCTTTAGATGCAGCATATTCTCCGGTAAGAAGTTGTTTCATATTCTCATATTCTTTAGAATCTTTATCGGCAGAGCTATCTGCTATCAATTGTTGACGACCGAATTTATCTGTATAATATACTTCTATTTTCATACCAGGGGCAGTTGTTTCCAGCAGTTCTTTTTCTGCCTCTGCTTTGAGTTTTTCCTCCTGTTCTTTGGCATATCCTTCCGGGTCAAGTTGTTTTTTCAGGTCATTTAAGATGGTTTCATACTTAGATAAATCAAGAACTTTGTCATCACCTTTGGTGTTGCGCATAGATATAGCCAATTTACCTCGATTACTTACAACTGTTGCTTTATAAGTATCCACTGTGTCATTGTTGGCCAATTCTCCAACTGCGGTAATTCTGGAATAATTAAGGCGCATTTGTCCTAAATCTCTGGCATTGGCAAAAACTTCATCAATATCATTCATATCGATGACTTGCTTTTCCCATGACTTGGCCGAAGTCTCACCTAAGGCCGTACTTTTTAAACTATCAATGCCGGACATCGGTTTCTCCCATAAATACCTTTTTATTATAGCATAGCTTTTAAGGTTTCACAATAATAATTTAACATTATCAAGCTAAAAGCTTGTATAAACTTTCGTTTATCCCCATATTTTTGAAAGGCTTTTCTCCCAAAAAATCCCATTCGTAGCCATCACTTGGCAAGCTATCTTTAATCTCTTTACTTACTACAATTTCATTGTTGTATATATGTTCAAACATATCTGACAAATACAAACTCAGATTAGGCTCTTCATCTGGTTTATAGGCGATTACAGCAATACAATCACGCATTAATAAACTATCACCAGAAACTTCTTCTTGATAGGTTTCTATATCTTTCAGTGCTTCTTCTGCAAATTTAAGCGCAGAACTCGGCTTTTTAAAACGAACAGAGGTTATACCATTGGCCTCAATAATGCTACCTCCGGAATATTTATTTTGGAGATTATAGATGATATTTCTGATTTGAGAACTTATATTGGTTGCTGTCTTTTCTTGGTTAAGTGTATTATTATCCATAAACTTTATATCACTTTTGATGCTAACCATAGTCTCAATAAGTGTTTCTGAATGTTTTACTTCTTCTTGTTGAGGCTTTTCATCTTCTTGTGGTTTGGAAAAATCTGCGGGTTCAACTTTAGGGTCTTTGTCTTGTTGAACCCACCGATTGAATGACATATTCAATAATTTATCCGATATCGGCAAACCATTAATAACTTGAGACATAAGATTGGCACCTACCCCAGTAAGCAATACAGCAATTTTATTATCTCTATATGTTTTTTTTGCTTCATAAAAAGCTTCTAAATCAGCTTTATTACCATCAATAATCTTCAGAGCATCATATAAAACAGAATTGGCCTCAGACATTGTCAATCCGCTATAACGAGCCAACTCTAAGCATCCGCCAAACACCATCAGCTTCAACCCCAAACGGGAGAATCTGTTTTGAGTGGCATTGGGAGTTTCTAAATGAGAAATAATTTCACTCAAAAAAGAAATTATATATTGACGATATTCCAATGGAGCTTCGGGATATGCAGATGCTGTTATCGGTTCTTTGTCTGAATTGATATTATAGGCATCAATCAGCTTTTCTGCTTTAGTATAAAATTTTTGCTCCGAAAGTTGGTCATTTTTATTTTGATTATCTAAAAATATATACCAAGGCAAACTCTTAATCAGCAAAGGAACCGACATCGCCAAAAATACGATAAAAAAGATACCAAAAAGTATCGGACGACTATTTTCCTCCGGAACAAACTCCTCAAGAATCGGCAACATCAGACTTACAAACAAATTGGCAAACACCAAACTGATTGCAATCAAAAGGGTTAATTTTACTATAACCCCCAAAACACTGGTTCGAGATACAGGTGTTTGTACCTCTGTTGGTGTAAAGACTTCTTCTTCATCAGCAATATCATGCCAACTGCTGCCTCTACCTTTCTTTTTAATCCCCCCCAGATTACTGACATACTCAACGCTTTCTTGGTATGAGTTATCTTGAACATCAAAAATTTCTTTGATTATTTTTACTTTTAATTTATCTGCCTCTTTTTCCTTAGCCAAACTAAAGGCATCTTGGCGTTGCTCAGCTGCAAATCTGTCTTCTAATTGCCAACCGGTACCTTTATCTGTATATACTTCATAGTGTGTAATCTTAATCATTATTTTCTCTGAGATAAAATAAAACCTGCTTTTGATATTAGCAAAAGCAGGTTAATAAATCGTAAGTTATGCTATTGGATATATTAGTTTTCTGTTTTGAGACCAAAAGCACCAAATTTGCTCTTAAATTTAGAGAGCTGACCACCAGTATCAACCAAACGACGAACACCTGTCCATGCCGGATGAGATTTGGGATCAACTTCCAAATTAATAACATCGCCCTCTTTACCCAAAGTAGAACGAACTTTAACTTTTTCACCATCAGTCATAACATATGTTATTTCATGATAATCCGGGTGAATACCTTTTTTCATCTTTAAAACTCCTAAAATACAGCTATTAACGCACAATTTTGATGCTCTTATACATTAATCATTCTAATTATGCAAGCATTATTTACATATTTTTTCATATTCTTACTACTATTAATCAGTTTTAATAAAGAAAATATTTTTTAGTAGTAGCAATATATACCATAAGAGCCATCAGCATCACAACCCTCTATGTAACATCTGCTAGCACCTGCATTGGCTATTTGATCATCTAAGAACAGTTCAGCTCCTTCATATGTTAGTCCAAAAGCTGTTCCATAAGAACTTTCATAATCACAATCAGCATCATAATCACATCTGCAGCATCTTCCAGCTTGATCGAACTGAGCGCAACTATCTATGCAGTATACATCTCTATCAAAACAAGGTCCTGTTATTGTTGCCTGAACGCATTTACTTCCGCTCTTATTATATCCAGACTGGCATTTATACTTGGTTGTTCCTCCACATTTATAGCTAGAGCATTTACTACCTGTTGGGCAAGTATCCAAAGGATAGTCAGAGAAATCACAATTAACCGTACAAGTATTTCCACTCATGGTGTAACCTGAATTACAACTGTTTAGTTTGTGCTTTGTCGTGCCGTCACAGGTTATGTTTGAGCAATTACCGCCGGTGGGGCATTCGGTTAAGGGATAGTCACTAAAATTACAACTTCCAAGTTCCAAACACAAATAAGCAGTCGTATCAAACGGACAACGAATGGATTTCTTATTCGCACAGTCCGATGCACTTTGAGTATACCCCATTTCTTCACAGGACGGAGCCGCCGTACAAGTTTGCGCCATAGCCGATGATGTATATGCCAAACCGGCAATAATCGTTGTTGTTACTAATAAATATC
>SUUR01000033.1 GCA_015062435.1 Alphaproteobacteria bacterium
GCCATGAGATGAAATTATACATATTTATCATAGCTATGGTATTGCTACCGGCACCTACATCTTTGGCTCAAACATCATGCGTCACTCCACCGACTTGTGCTGAAATGGGATATACTCAAACTGAAAGTGAGTGTGCCGGCAAAAGCTTTTGATTCTTGAGATAAATTATCTTTTGATTTCTTCCAATTCTACGGTATTGCCTTTGCCTGATGCGCTATCAACATTTACAACTTTGATACTGAAATTCTTATAGCCTTTGGGTAATAAATAACTTCTGACAGCAACAGCTCTGTTCAAACTTAAGCGTTTGCGTTTGAAAGTGTCTACACCATCATCAAGATTATAGGCATATATTCCTATTTTATTGTTAAGTGCATCTTTAAATGTGCTAATTGCTATATCTATTTGTTTTTGTTGCTCAGGAGTTAATTCATCAATATCCGGCAAAAACTTTAATGCCGTAGAAACACTATTATCTGTTGTGGTAATATTATCGTCTATTAATAACTCCGGTTTTGACGCTTCTGTTTCTAGGTTTACAGAAGGAATAGTTTCTACTGTTTGAGAAGAAGCTGACTTTATCGGCTCCGGATTTATTTCCACAGGTTTTTCAACTGCTTGTGGCGAAACTACTTCTGCTTGGGAAGATACAGGTTCAACATCTACAACAACAACTTTTTCATCGCTTTCAACATACGGTATTTGGGGTGCTGATACCGGCTTAGAAACAACAGTATCTGAAACTTCTACTTTTATTTTCGGTTCTGATATTTTAGCCTCAACAACATTTATCTCCGACTTAGAAGGTTCAACTTCTTTTTTGGGTGTAACTTTAGCCTTTTTTACAATTTTTTTTGATATGGCCGGTTTTATTTGAGGAGCTTTCTTGACGATGGGAAACAACGGTTCTTGAGCTGATAGTGTACTTATTGGTGCTGAGTTGAGATTATCCAAAACCGAAAGATTTAAAAATACAGAATCTTCTGCTTTGCTTTGTTCTGCAAAGCAAACACCACTCAATAATAAAGCTGTCAAACATTGTTTGAAAATTTTATTCATCAAGATACTCCTCCAAAAATCATCTTATTGGTGCAATGCTTTAAAAAGCTTGGGTGCTATTTCCGCATTACCGGCTATAATATTTCCGCTTTGTAATATAGCTTGTTGATTATCGGTACGAATATCCGATTGATCATATTCATAAATATATCCTCCGGCTTCTTTTACCAACAATAATCCTCCTGCAAAGCTCTCAATAGCATTGCCTTTACTGATAATAGCATCAAGCTTTCCAGATGCAAGCATTGCAAAATCAAGGCTTAAACACCCGCTACAACGTGTTCCGGCATTTTCAACACCTAACGATGTATCTTGTGCGCCAATTAAAGCATTTTTGAGTTCCTTACGTCCGGAAACTCTTAAACGTTCATGGTTGCGGTAACCTTCCTTAAATGCTCCGCTTCCTTTTTCAGCAAAATACAGATCCGATGTTGCCGGATTGTATATAACAGATGCCAGAACTTGTTTATTATCAATTATGGCTACCGACACTGCAAAATTGGGAATCCCATGCATAAAGTTTACTGAACCGTCTAATGCGTTAATTACAAAACATTGTCCGTCAGAAAGCTTGGTTTTACCACCGACAAAAGAATAATCAGGATTGTTTTTTTGAAGTTCAGTACGCAAAATTTTGGTAACACGCTCAATGGCTGCCTTTGTAAACTCTGCATGTCCACGAACAGATGTTTGAAGTTGTTCAATCTCATTAAAATCACGTGTAAGTGTGTTACCGGCTTTTTTTACGGCAGAGATTAAAGAGTTTAGACGTAATGAAATATAAGACATTTTATTTGGCTCTTTCAACGTAAGATGCATCTGCAGTAGCAACAACTATTTTATCACCTGTGCCAACGAATGGAGGAACAGTTGTACGCACACCATTATCCAGAATTGCCGGTTTGTATGATGATGATACCGTTTGACCTTTAATCACAGGCTCAGTTTCAGTAACGGTACAGATAACTTGCAACGGTAATTCTATTGATATAGGACGTCCCTCAATAACACTGGCTTTGACTTCCATACCATCTACCATAAACGGACGAGAATCGCCTAAGATATCAGCCGGCATGGTAAATTGCTCAAAAGTATCGCTTTCCATAAAATTGAGACCATTGGAATCCTCAAACAAAAATTGGCAATCTCTGGTTTCAACCATCATTTTTTCAACCATGTCTTCTGTGCGGAAACGTTCATTAGTCTTGGTACCTTCTTCCACAGATTTCATTTCAACCTGCATGAAAGCTCCGCCCTTACCGGGTTTTACGAAATTGGTTTTAGTAACAGTCCATGGTTTGTTTTTATATTCAATCACCCAACCTATGCGGATAGAACCTGCTTGTTGTTTCATTAATTTTCTCCTTTTAAATAACTATATTTATTGGCAAAGTAATATAAACTTTGTCAATTAGCAACTAAAATCGTGATAATCACGTGAATTTATTATGATAAAATCAACATCAATGCCTTTTATGTCTACTTTTTCTGCAGATAAATCTATGGCTGACTGGATTAAAAACAAATCATTATACCAATCAATCACCGACTTAGCTTTGCTTAAATTTTCCGAAGTTATTCTAAAAGCTATAAATTCAGGCTCAGTTTCCGATGCCAACATTGCTTCATGACGAGTAGGCTCTATTGCAACACCAAGAATCTTTTTAGTTCCAATTTTCTCTCTTATCGGACGAATCTGCATTTTTATAGGCTTGGAAGAATCGACTTCAAAAAAAACTCCATCTGAAGATGGCTCTACATCATTTAAGATTAATAACGGCTTACCGGTGAGCGAAATCTCTTGAAATTGCGATGATGAAATATCTTTTTGTGCAATGTAGCAACATATGTTTTCAGTATTGTAAATTTTGTCTTTTGAATCATTAATTTTGAGGATAATCTGTGGCATTGACTTGTAAAACCTATTTAGTTGTTTATTATGTGGCTTTGATAATAAGTTAATATTTCATAATTAGAAAGAGAAATTTGCTATGGATAACAAATTTTTTGATTTTCCAGAGACCACTAAAGCATTAGCGGAATTAAGTGCTGATATTGTGAAAATTACATCTGCGCTTAAAACCGAAAACGAAAAGTTAGTATTGAAGAACAATCAATGTGTTGATGAGTTAACCAGAAAAGAAGAAAATTTACTAAAACTTCAGCAAACATCTCTCGGAGTAATTGAAAACATTGATATTATGATTACTCAACTGGATAAAGTGTTGGATAAAAATGGCTCAAGTAACAATAACAATTAATTCTCGTGAATATGCCGTTGCGTGCGAAGACGGACAAGAATTGCGTATTATTCAACTGGCAAAAATATTAGATGAAAAAGCCAGAGCATTAACAGGCGGAAGTATGCAAGTTAATGAAGGTATGCTATTGGCGATGGTCGGGTTAATGCTTGCTGACGAACTTACGGAAACCAAAAAAAACGGATCAAATTCACATTCTGAAGATAATAATAAAACACTAGAAAACCTTTGTATTGCCGATAAAAATTTAGCAGAACAAATAAAAAATTTGCAAAACAAGTTGAATCTTCTTGCATCTGAATTAAATTTATTATAGCCTAATGGCATAAAGAGACTGCGTAGTGCGTATTTCCGCAGATCTTCCGAGCCAACATTATTTTTTAGGGAGCGGTTCCTGAATAAATCGTGGTTTATTTATACTGCACCCACTTGGTCATAAGCGGTTCGATAAGAATGTATCCATACGGCTAAATGGTTTCTGAAATTAACTTAACCCCGTTGACATCAACGGGGTTTCTTATAGAAAAGGGATTAAACAATTTGAAAATTGTATATATTGGTGATGTGGTAGCAAGAGCCGGAAGAGAAGCTGTTTATAACAACATTTCCAGATTAAGAGAAATTTATAAATTTGATATATTAATCGTAAACACCGATAACGCCGCACATGGTTTTGGTGTGACTCCCGGTATATGCAGGGACATGTTGGAAAAAGGTGTGGGAGCGATTGTTACCGGTGACCATGTCTGGAATCAAAGAGAAATTATCCCTTTTTTAGACGAGTGCAAAAAAATAGTGCGCCCATTAAATTATCCAGATAAACTGGCCGGTTGCGGTGCCAGAGAAATTGAATTGCACAATGGTAAAAAAATTTTGGTAGCAGAGGTTGTCGGAAGGTTATTTATGGAAGCAGTAGATTGTCCGGCTCAAGCTATGGATAATCTTCTTAAAAATTATAATTTGGGTAGAAATATAGATGCAATATTTGTAGATATTCACGCTGAGGCAACTGCAGAAAAGATTGCTTTCGGTCACTATCTTGATGGGAGAGTATCTGCAGTTATAGGTTCTCATACCCATGTTCCGACCTCTGATATGATGATATTGCCTAAAGGTACTGCATATCAGACAGATGCAGGAATGTGCGGTGATTATAGCGGAGTTATCGGCTTTGAAACAGAGGCTCCGATTGACAGATTATGCAGAAGGTATACCGGAAGTAAGCTATCTCCTCTCAAAGGAAGCGGAACATTATTTGGTACATTTATTGAAACCGACGATAAGTCCGGATTAGCCATTAAAATTGAACAAATTTGCATAAGACCTGAGAATCATCAGTGAGAATAAGATGCTTCTATTATTCTTTGACGGCGAAGCTCATCTAAATCATAATTTGCTTTTAGGTTTAATTGCGGTGCTATTGCCGTTATAATAGCTGACGCTGTCGGGACACTATTCCAGCCGGCTGTCACAAATCCCCATGTTTCTTTAAGCGGTTGAGGCTCGTCCATCATAACAATTAAAGCATATTTAGGATCTGAAATCGGAAACGCAGATACAAATGTTGTGCGGACTTTTTTATCAACATATTTTCCTTGAGCCGAGATTTTGTTCGCTGTGCCGGTTTTTCCTCCGACTTCATACCCCTTGACATTGGCCCTTTTTCCAGACCCATCGGTAACAACCAAACGCATTAATTTACGCATTGATTGTGAGGTATTATATGATATTACTCTGTGTCCGCCTTTGCCTTTAGGATTATCCTTTAAAAATGACGGACTATGATATATCCCTCCATTTATCATTGCCGAATATCCACTGATTACATGCAAAGGAGAAACAGCTATTCCATAACCATAAGCAACAGTGGCAACGGTTCCTTCTCCCCAACGTTTGGGTACCAGCGGATAACCTTTTTCAGCCACTTCAATATCTAACTTATCAAAGAATCCCAATCGTTCCAAAAAGTTTCTTTGTTCACTGCCACCAACCTTTAAAGCCATACGTGCAGAACCAATATTAGATGAATAAACCAAAATTTCAGGTACGGAAAGCCAACGATTTTCTCCCCGATAATCCTTAATTACATTATGTTTCAGTCTTAAAGGTTCAGTAGCATCAAATTTATCGGCAACTTTAATTTTGCCACTTTCCAATGACATTGCTGTGTTAAAAATTTTTAATACCGAACCGGGTTCATAAACGCCTTTGGTTGCCATGTTAAATAAGGATCGCTCGCTTTTAAGTTGATTGCTGTTAGGATCAAAATCAGGCAAAGATACCATTGATATAATCTCTGAATTTTTAACATCCATCAAAACAGCCATAGCACCTTGTGCTTTGTATTTTTTCATTCCCTCAAGTAAATGCATACGAACAGTGTCTTGTATGCTAACATCTACCGACAATTGTAAAGGAATATCTGAAGATACCAATCTATCATTAAGGGCTTTTTCCATTCCGGAAATTCCTTCGTTATCAATATCAGTAGCACCAATTATATGTGCAAACAAATTTTTGTGTGGGTATACTCGTTTTTCTCCGTTTTCAAAATTAAGTCCGGGTATGCCTAAATAATTTATTTGGTATTGCTGAGATGGTGTCAGATTTCTTTTGAGGTATACAAAGTTGTTTTTACTGCGCAACTTATGCAATATATCATCAAAATTCATATCCGGTAGGATATTGGCCAGTTCATGAGCCGCTTTCTCGGGATTTATAATCTGATGCGGGTGAGCATATAAATTTACAACAGGTAATGAGGTGGCAATAATAGTTCCGTTTCGATCTACAATATCTGCTCGGCGTATCGGACTTTTAATATCTGCTATTTTACGTGTATTGCCTTGTTTTTCAAAGGCAGATGTCAAACAAAGATTAAATAACTTTAGAGAGATAACCAGATAAAATAAACAAAAACAACCTATGGCAAAAAACATACGCCCCCGACAAACGGATATCGGATCTTCTTTGCAAACACTACCACCGTTAAAAGAATAACTTCTGTCTATTCTTATCTCTTCACCCGGTAAATATATTTTATTTTTATCTTTCGAAAAATACTTTCCGAACATCTTCTGCTTCTGCCTATACTATTTAATCTATCAACGATGAGCACCGGTTAATCTTTTCAGTTCCCTATTATGCTCAGCGTGGTTAGAAATGTTTTTTCTGGCGGCAATTTTTCTCGAATCGCCACTTTCATGATTAAATGGTAACTCAGAATAGTTAATAATTTGTTCAGCTTGAATAGGGTTTAGTGAAATATGTTTGGCAGCAAGCTTACGCAAGCGTCCGGGATTGTTTAAATGAGACCATTCAGCTTTGAGAACATGTATTGTTTTTATGTCACTTTGAATACTATAATTAATGGCTTTGAGCTCACCCTCCAACTTTTGAACAGTGTTTTTTAGCGCAAGCGAACCAAAGCATATTACTGAAGTAAGTGCAATCAACAATGAATATCTTGCAAACTTAGTACTGTTCATTGATATTTCTCCCCATTATATAATTTTTTTTGATAGCATAACGAAGTTTAGCCGAACGAGAGCGAGGATTTATTTTCAGTTCTTCTTCTGAAGGAAGAATAACCTTTGAACAAAATCCAAACAACATTCTGTCATCTTCAACTTTATGTTGAGCATATTTTGAAACATGCTTGCTCTTAGCACTGTTATCTTTAAAGTAATTCTTGACAATTCTATCTTCTAACGAATGAAAATCGACAACCACCAATCTTCCTCCGATAACTAACCGTTTTGCTGCGCCATAAAGACCTTTTGAAAGTTCTTCCAGCTCATTATTAACAGCGATTCTAAGAGCTTGAAATGTACGAGTTGCCGGATTTATTCCCCCTGATGAATTTTTGACAACACTACATATGATATCTGCTAACTCCTTAGTACCGGATATGGGCTTTATTTTACGATATTCAATTATTCGATGAGCAATTTGGCGAGATTTTCTTTCTTCTCCATAATTGTATATAATATCAGCCAATTCCGATTCGGAGAGAGTGTTAACCAAATCCGCTGCTGTTACACCATTTTGAGACATACGCATATCTAAAGGAGCATCTTTAGAAAAAGAAAAGCCTCTTTCTGCCTCATCCAACTGCATTGAGGAAACCCCGATATCAAATACGGCTCCATTAATATTCTCAGTTACCAAATCAGCAAAATCTCCAAATTGTCCGGCTCTAAACTCAAATCTATCACCATATTTTACCTTAAGTTCCACCGAACGAGCCAAAACATCAGGATCTCTATCCAGCGCAATAACCTTACAATCTGCAGAATTTAGTATTGCCTCCGAATAACCACCATTACCAAAAGTAGCATCCACATAAACCTCACCGTTTTGCGGAGAAAGTGCCATCAGCACTTCAGGCAACATTACAGGAAAATGTTTTCCATAATCAGGATTCACGCTCACCCTCCCTAAGGCTAGGGCGATTTTGACGCACTTCTTCACGGAGTTTTTGCTCCTCTTTTTCCCAATTTTGAGGATTCCAAATTTGAAACTTTCTTCCCTTACCGACAAAAACTGCAACATCAGTTATTTCAGCATGCTTAAGCAACTTATCGGAAAGCATTATGCGTCCGGTAGAATCAAAAGTATAACGCTTTGAATCTCCAAATACCAACTTAGTCAAAGCATCTTGCTTCTCAGAAAAGAAATCTAAACTGTCTTCCATTTGCGTGGCAAGCTTTTCCATCAAATCTTCCAAACAACCTTCAATACAAGGCGCTGTGAGACTTCGATAGCAAACAATTTCAGCTCCGCTATCTTTTACAATCGCACGATAATCTGCCGGCAAAGATACACGCCCTTTGGCGTCTACCTTATTCAACACAGTATCTAAAAACAAAAATGTTTTACGCAATTGAGGATTCCCTACCATAATTTTATTATAATCATGGTATATCACGGGATTTTATGGGAATCAATGGGATTTTTTAGCATTTTATTAACTGTTCTGTTTTTGTTCTGCGATTATTTTCATTTTAATTCCCCTACCCTTTGTCTACCCTCAAAAATAAAAAAAATAAAAATTGGGGATATTTTTTGCATAAAAAAAGACCTCCGGAATCCAGAGGTCTCAAAACGATGAATCGTTTTAATCATGAGATGAACTGCCCATTCTCATCACACTCTTTGTAAGTGTCAAAAAACTCCTGACGAGCAATACCATAGATGTCTTCCAAACAACTTACATTGATAAAGCCTCCGGCATTAATCTTTTGCTCCTCACCCCAAGAACAAACAAAGACAATATCTTCGCTTGTTTCAATGAAACGCTGAACACCACCGGTAGGTTTATACCAACCATCACCAAGCTCAGTTGCCGGCTCATATTTCTTAGGAAACTTATCACCTAAAACAACATACTTTTCTCCACTAGGATTGGTAACAATCCAATCACCAGCTTTAGCAATATTGGTTGTCTCCAAAGTACCTTCCTGAAGGATAGTTACAATTGGAGTTTCCTCTTCTGCCTGTATAGCCTGCACACGTGCAAACTTTGCATAAGTTCTGACCATTGCTCCATTAGCGATAAGTTTCTCTACGAAATTTTTCATCTCATTTTTGTTCATTGTCTTCATAATAAATAAATTTTAAGATTATTGTTTTTGCTTGATATAAAGTTTGTATTACTCAATATTTTTCACAAAACAACGAGATAACCTCATTAATTTATTATGAAAACTTATTTAGAATAATACAATATAATTCTTATTGAACAAGTTTAGAATACCATAGATTCGCCGGTGTGTCAACAAATGATTGAAGCCCGATGTCAAATTTGACAAATTTTTGCGCATTTAAATAAATAAAGCTCTTGCATAAAATATGGTAAATGATATGCTTATTTCATAAGGCAGTCGGATAGCTGCGTTTTGGCTTTGACCAATGCGAGGAAAGTCCGGGCTTCAGGGGAACAAAACACCAGATAACGTCTGGCTAGGGAAACCTAAGGGAAAGTGCCACAGAAAATATACCGCCAAAAATATTTTGGTAAGGATGAAAAGGCGAGGTAAGAGCTCACCGCAAAACAGGTAACTGTTTTGGCATGGTAAACCCTGTTTGATGCAAGACCAAGTTAGGAGAGCGTAAGTGCTTTGGCATACTGCGTTTACGGAATGTTCTCCTTCCGCTCCAGAGGTAGGTCGCAATGAGCTGATTAGTGATAATCAGTCAAGATGAATAGCTATCGTCCTGCTAGCAGGATACAGAACCCGGCTTACAGACTGCCTTTTTTTATAATTTTTATAAAAGGGGATTCAAATTGCAGCATACAGTTGCTAAAGATGTGATTATTAGTGGTGTTGGTCTTCACTCCGGATGTGAGAGTATATTAACCATAAAACCGGCAGAAGCAAATACCGGTATTATATTTAAAAGAATTGATATTGAAGAAAAGCCGGAAATTAAAGCCATTTATTCTAACGTTGTTGATACTAAAAACTGTACATGCATTGGCGATAATAAAGGCAATATTGTTTCTACAATTGAGCATCTGATGGCTGCTCTTTGTATACTTGAAATTGACAATGCTTTAATTGAAATCAATAATCCTGAAGTTCCCATTATGGACGGATCCGCATTGCCTTTTTATAAAGCTATAAAACAAGCCGGAACGCAACAACAATCATCTGCCAAAAAACTATTGAAAATATTAAGACCGACAATGTTTGTTGATGAAAAAGGAGCTATTACGGAACTTACTCCGGCAGATAATTTCTGCATTAAATTTGAAATTGAATTTCCTTCAAAAATAGTCGGAAAACAAAAATTTGAAGATATTATAAATGATCAAGTGTTTGAACAAAATATTGCCATGTGCCGGACTTTTTGTGAAAAATATCAGGTAGATTATCTGAAATCTATCGGACTAATTAAAGGCGGAAGCTTAGATAATGCCGTTGTCCTTGATGGAGAGAACATTTTAAATGAAGGAGGCTTCAGAACTCCTAATGAGTGTGTGAATCATAAGGTTATTGATGCTATTGGTGATATGTTTACTGCCGGATATAAGATTTTAGGAAAATTGACAGCATCAAAAAGCGGACATTATCATAATAACCAAATTTTAAGAACATTGTTTGATAATCCTGATAACTATGAAATTACAGAAGGGTAAGGTATGAAAAAATATTCATTAATTATTGCTTGTTTTTTAGCTCTGGGAGCGTGTTCTTCTACTTCTGAAACAGAACGAAATCTTTCAGCTGAAGACTTATACAATCGAGGTTATAAAGAACTCAATAAAACTGCTTATTCTAAAGCTGCTCTTAACTTTGAAAAAGTCGAGCTAGAACACCCATACTCTAAATGGGCAACAAAGGCAAAATTAATGGGGGCTTATGCTTATTACAAAGATCAAAAATATGATGATGCTATTTTAAGTTTAGAGAGATTTATACGTTATCATCCGGGAAACAAAGATGTGGATTATGCTTATTATATGCGTGGACTTTGCTACTATGAACAAATTGTAGGGATTGAAAAAGATCAAGGATTAACCAGACAAGCTCAAGATGCTTTTAATCAGGTTATATTACGTTTTCCGGATTCTGAATATGCTAAAGACGCTCGCTTGAAAATGGATCTGATTACAGATCATTTGGCAGGACAAGAAATGGAAGTCGGAAGATTTTATTTACAACAGCAAAATTATTTATCAGCTCTTAACCGCTTCTCAGAAGTGGTAAATAATTATCAGACTACCGGACATATTGAAGAAGCTCTTTATCGACAAGCTGAAATTTATAAAATTATCGGGCTAAATAAAGAACAACAAGATGTAATAAAAGTATTAGGCCATAATTACCCTGAAAGTAAGTGGTATAAAAAAGCTAAAAAACTATAAAGGTTTGTTATGTTACGCTCATTATACATTCGTAATGTGGTTCTTATTGATAAGTTAGATCTGGATTTTGAACAGGGACTTAGTGTATTAACCGGAGAAACCGGAGCAGGAAAATCTATTTTATTGGATTCTTTGGGGTTAGTACTAGGAAATAGAGCAGAAACATCTTTAATACGTTGCGGAGAAGATAAATTAAGCGTAACCGCTGTTTTTGATAATCAAGAAGCAAATCTGAAGTTGCAAAAGCTGTTAAGCGAAAATGAACTTGATGGCGGAGATGAAATTGTTATTAAACGCACTCTCGACAAATCAGGAAAAGGAAAAATTTTTGTAAATGATCAACCGATAAGTTTAAAGATTTTAAAAGAAATAGGAATTTTGTTGGTTGAAGTACACGGACAATTTGATAATCACGGCTTGCTTAATCAGGCCAACCATAGAGGAATTTTAGATGCGTGGGGACAGTATCAGCTATTGTCTGACAAAACAGCTGTGGCATGGAACGAATATTATCAAGCAAAAAGCATCAGAACAAAAGCCGAAGAAGAGTTATTAAAAGCCAGAGATGAAGAAGAAAACTTAAGGCATTGGATCAAAGAACTGGAAAAAATAAATCCAATAGCAGGTGAAGAAGCTGAATTAATCAGTCGTCGTCAAGAAATGATGAACTCTGAAAAAATTGTCGAAAGTCTTAATTTGGCATATCAATACATAAATAATTCTTCTGATGTAGCTTCGGCAATAAGGCATGCTCAAACAGCTATCGACAGAGCCAATAGATATGTTAATGGAAAATTTGCCAATATTTATGATGCTTTAGATAGAGCTTTGGTAGAAATTTGCGATGTATCAGATTGCATAGAAAATGCATCTGCGGATATAAACTTCAGTTCAGATGAACAAGAAAATATTGCTTCTCGATTGTTTGCACTAAAAGATTTAGCCAGAAAACATGGAGTGAATGTTGACGAACTGGCGTATACTTTGGAAGAATTCAAACAACGTTTGGCAAATATTGAATTAGGTGAAGATTACATTAATCAATTAAGAAAAAATGAACAGGAGAAAAGATTGGCATATCTGGAAGTTGCCGGAGAACTTCATGTTGCCAGAACAGATGCTGCTAATAAACTTGATGAACAAATAATGAAAGAGTTGCCTCCTCTAAAAATGGAAAAGGCTAAATTTCAAACGCAAATAGAAAAATTACCGGAAAGCAGTTGGTCTGAAGTTGGTTTTGACAGTGTCAACTTTACAGTTTCCACCAACCCAAACTCTCCGCAAGGAGCACTCGGCAAAATTGCATCAGGTGGTGAATTGGCTCGTTTCATGTTGGCACTAAAAGTAAATCTGGCTAAAAGTTCACAAGTCGGAACTATGATATTTGATGAGGTAGATGCAGGAATCGGAGGAGCTACTGCACAGGCTGTGGGAGAGAGATTGTGTAAACTTGGAACTGATGTTCAAGTGCTGGTTGTGACTCATTCTCCACAAGTTGCAGCTCAAGGAAGACAGCATTATAAAGTTGAAAAATCAACTATAAACAACATTACTACTACTGCAGTATATGAGCTAAAAACAGATTTGCGCAGAGAAGAAATAGCCAGAATGTTAGCCGGTGCAAAAATTACTCCTGAAGCACGAGCAGCGGCAAATGCACTTTTGGATAGTTATTAATAATACGGATATTTGTGAAGGGCAAATCCCTATTTTTTTATGTTATGTCCACCTATCTCAATAATTGATTGACATGTCGCAAAACCTATGTTATCTTAGAATATGGGAAAGATAATTGTGCCACTAAGGTATCATAATATGCACAAGACATGTCTCATGTTTATCCGCTTGTCCATATCCGCCAAAGTGGCACCTTTAATGACAATGTCTGCTCTCCTAACTGTCATTG
>SUUR01000034.1 GCA_015062435.1 Alphaproteobacteria bacterium
AGGCAAAAAGTACATTCTGGCAGAAGCAAAGCTTGTGCAAAGAAAGACAACAACAGCTCCAAGAACAACGGATATTCTTGCCATCTCCGCCCCCTATAATTTAACCTCACTAATTATAGGATATATCCTTATTGCCTAATTGTCAATTATTAATTGCGTGTGGTGGACGGAATAGAGGTGTTATAAATAATTAGATATTATAATCAGATATAAGATGTGTGGTATAAAGGATTAGAAAACAGGATATAAAAAAAAGGATTTGCAAAAATACAAATCCTTTTTTTGTAATTTAACTAAAATTATTCAGCGTCTGTTTTTGCTTTGGCTGTTGCAGACAAATCATCAGCAATACGAGCTGAACGTCCACGCAAAGCACGCAAGAAGTATAATTTTGCACGACGAACTTTACCGATACGTGCTACTTCAATTTTAGCAACATTGGGAGAATATAGAGGGAATACACGCTCTACACCTTCACCAAAAGAGATTTTACGAACGGTGAATGAAGAATTTAAACCGTCATTTTTGCGAGCAATGCAAACACCTTCATAAACCTGAATGCGTTCACGTTCACCTTCTTTTACTTTGGTGTGAACTTTTAATGTATCGCCAGGTTTGAAGTTTGGAATGTTTTTTCCTTCCAATAACTTTTCCATCTGCTCTTTTTCAATATTTTCAATTATGTTCATCACTTTTACCCTTTTATAAGTATTTGTTTTGCTTTTACACCTAATTCTTTTTAGAATCAAGATATTTTTTCCACAAATCCGGCCGTCTGGCCTTTGTTACCTGTATAGATTGTTCTAATCGCCAATCCTTTATTTTTTGATGATGCCCACTAAGCAAAACATCAGGAACTTTATGCCCTTCCCATTCTGCAGGTTTGGTGTATTGAGGATATTCCAATAAAAAGTTTTCAAAACTTTCTTCTTGAGAAGATTCTGAATTTCCCAACACATCCGGCAACAAGCGAATAATTGCATCAAGCATAATTTGAGCCGCTTGCTCACCTCCGGTTAAAATATAATCTCCGATTGAAATATCTTCTGCACCATAGGCTTCCAATACCCGCTCATCAATCCCCTCAAACCGGCTACAAATAATCGTCAGCTCTTGTTCTTGTGAAAGCTCTTGAACTAACTGTTGAGTCAAAGGTTTTCCTCTGGGGCTCATATTGAGCAGTCTTCCGCTTTGATAATGGTTTTTCAGAGCCATTCCCAAAACATCAGGACGCATTACCATACCGGCGCCGCCTCCTGTCGGAGTATCATCAACAGAACCATGCTTGTCAAAAGCATAATCTCTGATGTTGATTGTTTCCAATGACCATTTGTTCTCACTCAATGCCTTTCCGGTTAACGAATATCCTAGAAAACCGGGAAAAATTTCCGGAAATATGGTGAGAACTTTAACCTTCAACACTTTCCTCCTCTGTATCTGAGGCGTATTGCATCATCTCTACAATAATAAATCCGTCTTTCAGGTTTACGGTAGGAACAAAATTTTTGTTAAACGGTAGCATTTCTAATCGATTTTCAGATGTCTTAATCTCTATCAAATCGCCTGCACCAAAATTATATAAAGCATTTACCGTACCAACCTTTTCTCCTTTAGAAGTTAATGCCATCAGACCAATAAGATCTGCATGATAATATTCTTCTTCTGCAAGTGCAGGTAATTTTGATCTTTCTATATATAATCCGGTACCAATCAGTTTCTCTGCCGTGTTACGATCTTCAACTCCCTTTATTTTTACTCGTAAGAGTTCTTTGGAGTGTCCGACAATTTTTAGCTCAAATGTACGATCTCCACTCTCAGTTGAAAGTGATCCATAGTGTGTGAGATTCTGCTCATTTTCAGTGAAACTTTTAACTTTGACTTCACCTCGAATCCCGTGCACTCCGACTATGGCTCCTAAACAGATTTTAGAAATTGTGCTCATTTGCTTTCCTACCAATTAAAAAACAGGCAACTAAAAATTTGTTATTCTGCGTTTGTTTCTTCAGCAGCGGTAGCTTCTGCAGCAGCCTTTGCCTTTTCTTCTTTTTCTCTGATACGCTCTAAAGCTTTGGTTTTAAGAGCAGATTTTTTGGGCTGTTCACGCATTGCCGGAGCAGCAACCAAACCTAATTTAGATAAGAGTTTTTCTAATCTCTCGGTAGGTTGAGCACCTTGCGAAAGCCAATATTTTACACGTTCTTCATTGATAACAAAACGATCTGCATGATCTTGAGGCAACATCGGATTATAAGAACCCAATCTTTCAATAAAACGTCCATCACGAGGAGCACGCTGATCTGCTGCTACAACACGGTAAAACGGACGTTTTTTAGAACCACCACGAGATAGTCTGATACGTACTGACATTTATTTTCCTTTCTTTTTCAGTTATTTAAATGGGAATTTTCCCAATCCTCCACTAAACATGTTGCCTAATGGAGAGTTTTTTAACATAGCCGGATTGGGAATGCCTCCCATTCGACCCATTTTCTTCATCATGAGGGACATTTGCTCATATGATTTGAGCAATTTGTTTACCTCTGATACTTCAACTCCGGAGCCTGCCGCAATTCTTTTCTTGCGAGATGCTTTGATAATATCGGGATTTCTTCTCTCCAGTTTGGTCATGGAAAGAATTATCGCCTCTTGTTTTTTAATCAAATTGTCGCCAACTCCGGAAGCTTCAATTTGACTCTTAAACTTGGATAAACCCGGTATCATTCCGATAATTCCTCCGAGTGAACCCAATTTTTGAACTTGTCTTAGTTGGGTGAGCATCATATTAAGGTCAAATCGGCCCTTCATCATTTGCTCAGCAAGTTTTTCTGTTTCTGCTCTATCTACATTTTCAATGGCTTTTTCAACCAAAGAAACAACATCACCTTGCCCCAAAATGCGTCCAGCCAATCGATCTGCATGAAATTCTTCAAATTCATCAAGCTTTTCACCGGTACCTAAAAATTTTATCGGCACACTTGCAACCATCTTCATTGAAAGCGCTGCGCCGGCTCTAGAAGAACCGTCTATTCTGGTTAAAACCAAACCGCTGATGCCTACTTGTTCATTAAATTCTTTAGCAACATTGCAAGCATCTTGTCCTATCATGGCATCTGCAACCAAAAGCACTTCCGTAGGATTAGCAATCTTTTTAACTTCTACAACCTCTGACATCAGCTCTTGATCTATATGCAAACGACCTGCAGAATCTAAAATAATCACATCAAAACCGCCTTTTTTAGCATATTCTAAAGCTCTTTTAGTGATAAAAGCAGGTTTTTCACCTTTAATAATCGGCAAAGAATATCCGTTTATTTGACAGGCCAATTGCGCTAACTGTTCTTGTGCAGCAGGGCGATATATATCTAATGATACCAATAATACTTTTTTGCCGCCTTTAGCCAGACGTTTGGCAAGTTTTGCAGAGGTAGTTGTTTTTCCGGAACCTTGCAAACCAACCATCAAAATGCTAACCGGCGGTACGGCATTGAAATTAAGTGATGTATCCCCCTCTCCTAAGAGTTTGAGCAATTCATCATGCACAATTTTAACCACCATTTGTCCGGGTTGGATTGAACGAACTACTTTTTCTCCAAGTGCTTGCTCTTTAACTTTAGCAATAAAGTCTTTAACCACAGGCAAAGAAACATCTGCCTCTAACAACGCTATACGTATTTCTCGCATGGTGTTGTTAATATCTTCTTCTCCCAAAACTCCTCGTGATGTGATTTTGGAAAAGATTGATGTCAGTTTGTCTGTTAGTGTATCAAACACTTTTAGCACCTTCCAATTTAAACCTCTAATGCGCCAGTGTGCGAACCCTCGCTGACTGGCGGTGCTCCTCAGAGCAGATGAATTTTCAGTTCTTTAATAAGAAAATCTGAGACTTTTATATAAAACTTTTATAATAGAGTCAAGTCAAAATTACAGATAAAAAAACCGACAGCTTTTGTATGCTGTCGGTCCGATTAATAAATCTTTTTTTTAGAAAAGCTCTGCATCTTCCCAGCCGCTTTCTCTATCCTCGAGATTGAGGCGGTCAAACTCCTTCTTTGAGATTTCTCTGATGATATTATTCTCATCAAAGAAAAAGTAGCGTCCGTTGAGCCAAAGTACTCGATTGCGGATATATGGATCTGAGCAAGATATCCACGAACTTCCAACGCAAGTACATCTAGGTATTTGCTCAACAATCTCTGGATTCTCAACCGAAATCATCTTTACAAGACTGCCATCAACCAAACCGCCTAAGCGTTGCATTACCGCAAAACAACTTCTACCCAACACAACAAACTCTGATTGAGCACCGGTGGTATGATAAAGCACTTTGCGATCCGATTTCCTGATAACCAAAACGCTATACTTGTTTTCCTGCTTTACTCGGTAATACTCAATCTTGTCATTGCCTTCTCTGATAAATAACGGGCGAGCTACAAGTTTGCCATTTCTTTTTCTGTACTCATAAGGCACATTATTGGAATCCAATGCTACATTTACATTCCAATTCAATTTGTTTAGATTCATAATAATTATATTTAAAATTGTTTTACTAAAAATTCATAAAGTGGTTTTGGTATAAACGCCTACAAAGCTTTTGTCAAACAAAATATTCATTCTTACACCTTAAAAAAAACAAGATAGTAGCTATCTTCTTATTATTAAGGAGAAAAAATATGAAAACTGTTATTATCGGAAACGGGTGCAATGCAGTGTCTGTGGCTACCAAGTTACGCAGATGTGATGAAAATGCTGAAATAGTAATATTATCCCCCAGTCAGGAATTTGCCGTAGCTAAATGCGGACTACACTATTTATTAGACGGAACTGTTTCTGATAAAAGCGATCTATTGGCTGTCACGCCGGAACAATTATGGCGATTGTTCAAAATAAAAGTAAAATTACGTGCTAATATCATAGAAATTAACAGAATTGATAAATTTATACAAATTGAAAATAAATATTCCGAAAGTTATGATAAATTAGTTATAGCTTCTGATGCAACAATTATAAGACCGGATATTAAAGGCATATTAGGAGAAAACATCTTTGTTGCAAGCACTTTGCAAGCAATGGAACGAATTAAATCTTATTTTTTTGAAAATAATGTAAAAAAAGTTTTAGTACTAGGATTTTCCAACACTGCTTTATCTTTGGCTGAAGCCTTTTATAAGTTGGGTGCCAAAGTAACATTAACTGATAACAATTCTCATATTTTACCGGAATTTGATGCTGATATGACTGACGCATTAGAAAAAAATATATGTAATGAACTCAATATAAATATCTTATTTAATTCTCGAATCAGTGCTTTTGATACCAATGCTGTTCATTTTGAAAACGGCATATCTTTAGGATTTGATATGGCGGTGATTGCAACTCCTGCCGTAATTGATGTCAAATTACCGATACTGGCAAATTTAGAACTGGGAAAAGACGGAGGTATTTCGGTAAACAAATATATGCAAAGTAATGATAGCGATATTTATGTTTGCGGTGATTACTCTGAAATGCAAAACCTGATAACTTCCAAGTATGAAAGAATCGATTCTCCGGCATTTGCAACTAAACAGGCTAGAACGATTGCAAACCATATTTGCGGTATCAGCATGCCTATAAAGGGATTCAAAACTTGTAAAATTACACGAATATTTAATAAAACCATCGGTATCTCCGGTGCAACCGAACAAGAATTGGTCAATGCCGATATTAAATATAAAAAGGTCTATTTGCACCAATTTAACAGTGATTTATATATTCCAAAAGCTTCCCCTATGTTGCTTAAACTCCTGTTTAACGATAGCGGTAAAATTTTAGGAATGCAAATTATCGGTGAAAACGGAGTGGCCGAACGTATAAATGCCGTTAGTGTACAAATACAACACAATGCCGATGTAAATGATCTTATTTTTGAAGATATTGCTCATTATCCTGAATTTTCTCAAGTTAAAGATGCGCTTAATAATATTGGAGCAATAGCAGAAGAAGTTCGAACAGGCAGGCTTAATTATATGGTATCTGATAATTTAGATAATGATGTGTTTTTAATTGATGTGCGAACTCCTGAAGATTTCAAAGAAGATGCCTTACCTAATGCCATCAATTTACCTTTAGCGGCAATAAGGGATAATTTAGATATAATACCCCATAACCGTAAAATTGCTTTATATTGCAATAGAGGTTATGGGGCTTATATTGCTTACCAAATCCTTAAACAAACAGGATTTGATGACCTATATTTACTTTGGCGTTAGATTTCTCTATTTTTATAAAATGTAAAGTATTGATATATATGTGCAAAAAATGAAGATTTCAGACACGTATCAAGTAGCGAAATAATTATCAGCATTGCGCTGAACAATAATTTCGTTAAGAAAGTATCCGGCATAACCATACCATACACATAACCAAACAATATTGTGAGAATCGAGCAAGGAACCATAATTAACAATGCTCCCCAAAAGATCTTGTTGCAATTCCCCTTTGCTAACTTAAAAGCTTCTTTAAGAGTAAGAGTTTTATCATCAACCGTGATACTTGCAAAATATATAAATATCGGAGATAACAGAACCGCAATAACTAATATAGCCACAGCTCCAACAGAATATAACCATGTTAAAGATGCAATACTTGCAATTGCAGAAATTATTGCTGCAGGAATTATCAACGATAAAGCAAACAAAACACTGGCTATTATATATAAAAATACTCTCTTAAAAAATGCCAAAGAATAAAAATCCAATGCCTCCTTAAGAATCACAAATCTGCAATAATTTACAATGACAGCAACAGACACCACCAAATTTAAAAGTTTTCCAACTCCTATTCTCCAATCAGTTTCTGCAATATCTCCCACCAAAAAGCTTAATGTAGAAAAATCGGTAAACGTATCATATACCAACAATACAGCTCCGAAGGAAAACATTTTCCCCAATAAGCTAACATTTAACAACGTATATAAAAAGCTACGTTTTACGGTTTCCCAAAAAGGAAGATTAATTTGTTTTGCCGCTGTCATCAGCACTCTCCTTATCTAAAATATATTTTTGAATACCACAATTATTAACCCAAAAACTTATAATTGCCATCATTATTATTGAAAATAATAACTCTCCTGAAAACATCTTTATATAATTTATATCAGCCAACCAATAACTTAATTTTCTAATGCACGCTGAAAATAAAAATACAAAAATAAAAAACCATACCGCCAAACCAATTATCAGTCGAAAACCATTACCTCTTGTCTTTTTCCAAATACCTGCAACTGACGGAACAGTGTTTCCGGACCAAACAGATGCCCAAACAGAATAAAAACGTAAACAAATAAATGGTATTAAAAATCCGGAGCCTACAAAACCAAAATATACCAGCTCAATACGCCAATCCGGATTAGGAACTCTGATTTGTAAAAAATACCACGATAAACCGGCTAACGAATTAATCAGAATAAAACATATCAACCATAAAAATGATTTAATGTCTGTTTTTTGAGGAAGAATAATAAAAGACAGTGAAATATGCTTGTTTTGCCACACCGCTTGATAGTAACGAACACAGAACATTGATATAAAATATAAAACAATAACTCTGATTGTGATGTAGAGCCATACGTTATAATTGCATGTAATTATTGAACTATTTTGCGTAATATTACAAAAAACAGACTGATTACCCAGTAAATATATCAGAGCTACCATAAAAGAATATATGCTTCCAATATAGATAAATGCTTTAATCTTGTTTATAAATTCAGCGTATGGCCCAAAAACAATTTTAATAAACGGAAACAATACACTTCCGTATTCTGATGTTTGAATATTTAAAAACTTAAAAATACCAATAGGCTGTTTTGTCATGCTAAATTTCCTTTACCATAGATACTCCGGGCAGTGAGCGGATTTGGCTTAAAACATCTCCATATAGCGCAAATCCTCCGGACAATTCTATCCGGATATCCCAATTATCATTATCAGGTTTTATATATATCTTGTTCTTGCCGTTTCTATCCTTTTGTAAAATTTTATGTAGCGCTGTAACGGCCGATATATCTGAAATACTAATTTCTAGACCATTAGATACTTCTGCAATTGCTTTATCCAGAGTATCCACATGATTTATCATAACTCTAGGGCGCCCTTCTTCCTCTTGTTTATCAATAGTAACACTTACTAATAACGGTTGACCAGATTGAATTACATCTTCATAACGAGCCATGCCCTCTGAAAATAAAAGACCTTCAAAATTGCTACTACCATCTGATATTTCAAGAAAGGCATATTTATTTCCATTTTTTGAAACTCTCTTTTGGAATGAGTTTACGCAACCGGCAAGTTTGGCTTTAATGTTATCGCCAGTTCTAATTCCCTGCATTACCTCTCCGCATTTTTTTACCCCTAAACGTTCTATCCCTCGAGAATAGCTATCTAACGGGTGTGCAGAAAGATAAAAACCTATGGCCTCAGCCTCAAGTTGCAAACGTTCAAGCTCCGGCCAGTCAGGTTTATCTGCTAATTTTACGGTTGACTGCAACTCCTCAACTCCAAATAATGAGGATTGTGAGCTGTTTTTGAGCTCTGTTGAAGATGCAATATGAGAGATTATGGTATCTATATTAGCAAATAGTTTACCACGATTTTTATCAATACTATCAAAGGCTCCGGCTTTTATAAGTTGCTCTAACTGGCGGCGATTAATCTGTTTGGCATCTATGCGATGAATGAAGTCTGATATATTTTTGAATGGTCCTCTGGCTTTACGCTCATCTTCAATAGCTTTCATGTTGGCGGCACCAACACTCTTGATGGCAGCTAAAGCGTAGCGGATATTGCCATCTTCAACTGAGAAGTCAGCATCTGATTTATTAATATCAGGGGGCAAAACCTTGTAGCCCATTTTTTTGCCCTCTTCTTTATAAAAGAGCAATTTTTCAACGTTGGCAATATCCAAAGACATGATTGCACACATAAATTCTACCGGATAATGTGCTTTCAGATATGCGGTATGATATGATACCAACGAATATGCTGCTGCGTGTGATTTATTGAATCCGTAAGATGCAAATTTTTCCATCTGGTCAAAAATTTTACCAGCGACGTCTTCGGCAATTCCATTCTTAATAGCGCCTTCGGTAAACATTTTGCGTTGCTTGGGTATCTCATCTCGCATCTTTTTACCCATAACTTTACGCAATTTATCGGCTCCGCCCATTGTATAACCACCAAGTACCTGAGCAATTTTCATAACTTGTTCTTGATAAACCATGATACCGTATGTTTCATCAAGAATGGGGGCTAATGAAGGGTGAAGATAGGTTATTTCTTCTTCACCATGTTTGCGCTTAATGTAAGTGGGAATATTATCCATCGGTCCGGGACGATATAAAGACACTATTGCAATGAGATCTTCAAAACGGTCTGGCTTTATTTGTTTGTGTACATCTTTCATTCCCGGTGATTCAAACTGGAAAACCGCAGTGGTATCACCTCTTTGCAACATTTCATAAGTGAGCTTGTCATCAAGGGAAACTTCTTCCATATTAAGCTCAACACCTTTGGTTTGCTTCACCCAGTCAACCGCTTTTTGAATAACCGTAAGCGTCTTTAACCCCAAAAAATCGAATTTAATCAAACCGGTTTCTTCAACAAATTTCATGTCATATTGGGTAACCGGCATGTCTGCTCTGGGATCTTTATATAGCGGAACGAGCAAATCCAACGGTCTATCCCCGATAACAACTCCTGCGGCATGAACACCGGAGTGACGATATAACCCCTCAAGTTTCATGGCTATATCAAAAAGTTTATTTACTTGAGGGTCATTTTGGCGCATTTCTTCCAATTCTGGTACTTGGTCTAATGCTTCTTGCAAAGTCGGGTTTTTACCCTGAACACCGGGGGGTATCATCTTAGAGATTTTGTCGGCCTGAGCATATGGCATTTGTAAAACTCTCGCCACATCTCGAATAACGGCCTTAGATTGTAACTTTCCGTATGTAATAATTTGGGCAACCTTATCTGCACCGTATTTATTTTGCACATATTCAATCGTACGACTACGATTTTCCTGACAGAAATCAACGTCAAAGTCAGGCATGTTTACACGTTCAGGATTCAAAAAACGCTCAAACAGCAAATCTAACTTAATCGGGTCTAAGTCTGTAATATGTAAAGACCATGCTACAATTGAACCGGCTCCAGATCCACGACCGGGACCGACCGGTACTCCATGTCCTTTAGACCAACGGATAAAATCTGACACGATCAAGAAATATCCAGAAAACCCCATCTTTTTTATGACGCTAAGCTCATATTCCAAGCGGTCGTAATATTTTTTATCGATTTCTGATTTTTCTTCATCTGTCATGCCTTCAAAATAAACATGACGCTCCATACGACCTTTTAAGCCCTTATAAGATTCCTGATAGATATATTCATCTTGCGTAAGACCATCAGGACATTCAAAAATTGGCAACAAAGGCTGTACTTTTTCAGACAAAAAATTACAACGTTTGGCAATGTTAACCGTATTTTCCAGAGCTTCCGGCAAATCTGAAAAAAGCTCAACCATTTCAGCTTGTGAACGTAAACGATTGTTTGGCGAGAACTTTTTGCGATTATCATTAGCTACATACTCTGCCATAGCAATACAAACCAATGCATCGTGCGCCTCATACATGTCTGCATCAAAGAAAAAGGCCTCATTGGTTGCTACTAACGGAATATTGTATTTATATGCCAAGTCTATAAACTTCTCTTCGGTTTTTTGTTCCTCCTCCAAACCAATACGAGATATCTCTATATATAGCCTATCTGCAAAAATTTGATGCAATTTTTGCAAACATTCTTCAGCTTCTTGCTCTCTGTGTTCTAGCAACAAACGCCCGATTTGCCCCTCCACACCACCGGTAAGAACAATAATTCCTGCATTATATTGCTCAAAGTCTGTCAGTTTTAATTGAGGTTTTTCTGTGGGTTGCGGGTTATCCAAGTATGATAACTTCATCAAATGCATAATATTGGCATAACCTTCATCACTCATAGCCAATAGAATAATCTTATCCGGCTCAATAGTGCGACCTTTGGATTTTAAGACATCATCTGCATCAGGATTACGCAAATAAAATTGGCACCCGAGAATCGGCTTTATTCCCTCATCTGCGGCATATTTTGAAAAAGCCTTACCTCCAAACATATTGGCGGTATCTGTCAAAGCAACAGCGGGAACACCCTGCTCATGCAATTTATGCATAAGAGCAGGAACTTTCATTGCTCCTTCAGACAGGGAGTATGCGGTATGTACCCGCAAATGTATAAACTTAGGTTCTGCCATTCTTGTTCTCTATTTGTTGCTATGTATAATAAATGCTTTGATAACGAATCTCAACTAAAATATTTTACCCCAGTAAAAAATTAGCTATTTTTTGTTTCTTTTTGAAAATATTCACATCAATAATGGTTGTTAGCGGTTTTATTTTCGGAGTGATGGCGGAATATACTCCACCTGAAACCAGTATGCAATGGGCGTTTTTCATGAACATTTTAAATTCTGTATGTGTGTACATTTTGTGTTTTGGAATAATTTATTACAAAACCACATATCGGATGATAGAAGTTGTGATAAAAGCTTCTTTGCCTAAAAAGTTGAAGCACTCTAAAGGAGCTGAAATATTATGCAAAATATTGGTCGGACTGGTTGTAGGGTATTTAGGATTTTGCTTGTATTTGGTCTCAACCTCTCCTTTTGCATTTATGTGGCTGGTGCCGTTAGTCAGCATAATACTGTTTTTGTTTACTGCATTCGGACTATATGCAATTTGTGCGGCTATTTATTTTTTGTTTGTAGCATTCGGATTGTGGAGCAAGTGGCTCTTTGAAGAACTCAAAAGGAAACCTAGCTAGGTTTCCTTTTTTGCATTTAAATTACCAATAATAAATATTTTTTATTTCGTCCACCCTCTTTAATTAGTATTTGACACATAATAAAAATTATGATATTATCATACTCGGATAAAATAAAAGGGTATGATAATGCTTGAAATGGTAAAGTTTTCACTTTCCTTAACATGCTTTGCGGTATGTATTTTCTCATCATTATTTCCCATAAAAATGTATATG
>SUUR01000035.1 GCA_015062435.1 Alphaproteobacteria bacterium
ACACGAGTTAATGCACGGAGCACAGGCAAAATATTTTACATCATCAGATTCAGATAAGACAACATTAGAACACTACGAATTATTGTATAAAGGATTGTCTAGAGATGAAGCTAAAGCAATTCAAAAAGCTAAAAATCCTAATTTATCAAAAGATTCTCATTATGAAAGATGTTTTATAGAAATGCAGGCAAACTCAGCTGCCACTTGTTATATGATGCTACAAGCAATGAGAACTGGCGATAAGAATATAATAGATATGGTTGAAAAACGTTTGCTTAACGAATCAAGCGCAATGTCTGGTGCCCTAATGAATGAAAGATTGGGATTGGCTTATTTTGAATATCCTGCGACGAAACAAATAATAAAAGACATAAAAGAAGGTAAATGTGCACATTTGTTAAATAAAAAAGGATTGTTAAATTGGCAAGAACTTTATAAATACACCAAAGAAAAAATTGATAATATGGGTTATTCAAAGGAAGATATGGTTACTTCTCTTGAAACAGCTAAAATGTTAAAAGATATAAGAACTAAACATCCCGATAATAAAGCAGAATTCTTAGATGCTGTTGAAAAACAAGCTACAACTTTAGAGCATCCTCATAACACAATATTTAATCATTTTGTTGAGGCTCAAAGAATTTATCAACGAGATGAAAGTAAAAGATTGCATAATTTTTACCACAGATTAGGAGCTAAAACTTTGAGGGATAAAATGTTAACAGAAACTACAAAACAAAGTGTTCCACAAATTGAAGAATATAGAAAAATTTACAAGGAAACACAGATTAATAAAAACTATGTGCTTTCTAATATTATGCAGTCATTAAAACCTCAGAGATAATGAAACCATATTAATCGGATACAAAAAACCTCGCATTTTGCGAGGATAAAGACTTGGTGCTCTGGAAAGGACTTGAACCTTCACGAGAAAATTCCCACAAGTACCTGAAACTTGCGCGTCTACCAATTCCGCCACCAGAGCAAAAGACAAAGTTTGTATAGTATCTTTTTTCTTATTAGTCAAGCCACTTGTTTAAATATCCGTAAGAATCAAGAAGTAGCCATGTTCCTAAGAATATGCGATATATTACAAATGGCAGAAATGTAGACTTTTTCAGCCACCACATAACAATATAAATTGCTATAATTGAGGCTATAAAAGAATAGGCAATGGCATCAATACTGCGTAGTAAGGATATTAAATCATTTTGCAAATATAGTTCGTAACCAACAAGCCCTCCGGCTGCTATAATGGCCGGAATAGAAAGAAGCATTGAAAATTTGGCAGCTTCTCTACGTTCCATTCCTAAAAAACGTCCCATTGTAATCGTAATGCCGGAGCGACTGGTTCCGGGTATGAGGGCTAAGCATTGAGCGCAACCAATCATGAATGCGTCTATTATGCTTAAATGTTTTATGCTACGAATGGTCAGACTGAAATTATCTGCGATATAAAGCAGAATTCCGTAACCTAATATCGTCCAACCGATAAGATGAGGATTGCGAAAACTGTCTGTTCCGATATGATTAATAAAATAACCGGCAAAAATAATGGGCAGTGTGCCGATAACCAGAAGCCAAGCTGTTTTGGCGTGAGGATTTTTGAAAGTAGGGATAAAGTGAGTTTTGAATACTCCTTTTATCATTTGCCATAGTGTTTCTGAAAAATAAATCATAACTGCAATGATTGAACCTATGTGAACAGCTACATCTAAGGCTAAACCTTGATCAGGAAATGTGGTAAAATAAGAAAATAAAGCTAAATGTCCAGATGAGCTTACCGGCAAAAATTCAGTGATTCCTTGCAGAGCTGATAATAAAATAAGTTGAAATGTACTCACGGGTTACAATCTTTCTTGTTTAATGCCGAATGCTGTGCAAATTCTTTTTTTGAGGGCTAGTGGTGAAATTGGCTTTACCAAATATTCATGAATTCCGACGTCTTTGGCTTCTAAAACGGTTTTTTCTTTGGTGTCTACGGTAACCATAATAATGGGCGTGTTCAATGCACCGCTAAATGTTCCTGATTTTATGGATTTTGCAAGAGTTAATCCTGTTTGTTCAGGCATTTGTTGATCCATCAAAATTACATCAATTTTAAAAGCATTGAGTTGTTCGGTAGCTTCTTTGGTGTTGCTTGCTTCTTTGACGTTTTTTATGCCAATTTGGTAAAGTGCGGTTTTGGTAAAAGTACGAGAAAATTTATCATCGTCAACAATAAGACAAGTGATAGAATCCCAAGAAATTTGTTTGTGTGTATTTTCAGTCATGTATTCCTCATTAGAGTGGAGTTATTTTCATTCTACTATATTTGTTTATAATGTAAAACAAAATTCATCAATGGTGTTTATATTTAACAGTGAGGTAGGATTAAACTTTGTGCCATGAGCAGAGGCTCCCCAATGTAAGTGTGGGCCGGTAGCTCTTCCTGTTTGACCGACAGTGCCGATTATATCTCCTTGTGATACTTTATCCCCCTTTTTGACATTGATATCTTTTAAGTGAGCGTAAATGGTATGAAGTCCGTAACCATGATCAATAATAATAACATTGCCTGAATAAAATAAATCAGGTTGAGCTAATGTGATAACTCCGTCTCCTGAGGCTTTTATCGGACTCCCTAAGGGAGCAGCAATATCCATTCCTGCGTGAGGATTCTTTTTGACGTCGTTCATGATTCGCTGTCCGCCAAACTTGCCGCTAATGCGACCTTCTATCGGCATTATAAAACCGTTTTTCCAATATGGAGTTAAGTTTTCTGTTTTTTGAGCTTTGCGGACAAGTTTTTGTTCTTTTTCAATAGCTATTAGATCACTATCAGACGGAGTGACTTTACGGGGAGGAATGCCTTTGATGTTTTGAATGTCCCATTTAGCAGGCTTGACTTCCAAATCAATGTAGGCAGTATCGGTGATTAGAGTGTTTTGTGGTGATTGATCCCTATCAAAAGCTAATAGAAATATTCCATCGTTATCAGGAGAAATCTCTGTTTGATTAAACTTGACAACAGATGTTTGAGGAGCAATGCCAACAAGTATCTCTCCTTGCATGGGGGATCCGCATAAATCTATTGCGTGAGCAGAAAAGGTAATCAGATATGCGCTAAAAGTTAAACAAATTTGTTTGAAGTTCATTTTGTTTTTTTCCTGATTGTTTAGAGGTTGATGATTTGGAAGAATTTAGAGAATATTTCCCATCATAGAATCTAATTTCTAAGCTTTTTGATTGTTGTGCTTGTGCGGTGTTATAAACAGTTTTGCCTTGTTCATTGCATATCCATGCAAATCCACGTTGTAAGACAGATTCAACAGATACGGATTGTAATCTGAGTATGAGGTTATTTAAGGTTTCTTGTTTTTTATCAATGATGTTTTGTATAAAATAAGGTTTTAGACCGCATAAATTTAAGAGATTTTGTTTGTTGTTATGTAAATTTTTGAATGATATATTCAGTCGTTCAATTCGATCATCTAATTTTTGAGTCGCTTCTTGAAGTATTTGTTCAAGATTGGGGATGCCTCTGGAAAGTCCTTGCAAGTAAGTTTGACGTTCATTTAAATAGCGCTGGCTACCGGATATTAATCTGGCTTGAAGTGTATGAAGTTGTGCAGAAAGCTCCGCTTTTACGGGAACAGCAAATTCAGCAGCTCCGGTTGGGGTAGGGGCTCTTTTGTCTGCAACATAGTCAATCAGCATAGTGTCGGTTTCATGACCAACGGCGGAGATGATGGGAATATCTGAATTGTAAACGGCACGAATTACTACTTCTTCATTAAAACACCATAAATCTTCAAGGCTTCCGCCTCCTCGAGCAACAATTAAAACATCCGGCTTGTTTTTAAGTTGATTGAATCCGTTGATGGCTTCGGCAATTTTAATCTCTGCTCCGGCACCTTGTACGGGAGAAGGCCAAAGTAATATGTGGGAGGGGAATCTATCCCTTACACGATGGATTATATCTCTGATTACGGCACCGCTTGCGGAAGTGATGACACCAATAGTTTGCGGTAAAAAAGGAATCGCTTGTTTGTGTGATGTGTCAAATAATCCTTCGGCAGCAAATTGTTTTTTGCGTTCTTCCAATAATTTGAGTAATGCACCGGTGCCGGCCACTTCCAAATTTTCAATAACTAATTGGTATGAAGATTTGCCGGCAAAAGTTGTGATTTTTCCGGTTGCTATTACCTCTAATCCGTCTTCCGGTTTGATTGAAAGCTGAGAAGCAACACCTTTCCAGACAACAGCAGAAAGAACGGCGTTTTCATCTTTTAATGATAAATACCAATGTCCGGAATCGGCACGTTTAGCTCCAAAGATTTCTCCTTTTATGCGTACTTTAGCAAAAGCGGTTTCTACAAAACGCTTTATTTCGGACGATATTTGAGTGACGGTGAGTTCGGGTATTTCTTTGATGTTTCCGGACTTCATCGCATAGGTTAATAAGTCTTCCATTGGTTGAATCCTTTATATTTGTTAGTATGATAGATGTTTTTATAGAGATTGTTAAGTGGAGAATTAAGGGTGTGGAAGAAGTGAGAAGTTTATGGTTGACACAAATATGCTTTTAGAATAGTTTTATTTTACATCAAATGATTACTGATGTGAGGTTTCATACCCTCTAAAAGTTATCTGTTATACAGGTGTAAAAAGCTGCCTTTTAGTCTGATGACTGGAAGGCAGTAGAATATGTTGAATATACTGCACTATTACTTTTAATAGGTATGAACTTCCAGTCACCTCTAATCAGGGTGACTTTTTTGTTGAAATGCAAAAAAAGGAAGTTTGGAAAAATGAATGAAGATCTAAAACAAGACAATATGTTAGTCTTGAAAGTATTGATAGGTCACGGGGCAACCAGATATTGTTATTTGCATCCGGATAAAGATGATAAGTGTGTGAAAATACTTAAAAAGTCAAACAATATTCAAATTATGAAGAGGGAGCTTCAGACTTATTTAAATGTAAAATCTACATTAAATGATTTGCTTCCCGAATATGAAAATACTTTAGTAAAAACAGATAAGGGTATGGGGGTTGTTTGTGAGCTTTTAAAAGATGATGACGGACAATTGTCTAAGCCTATATTTTACTATATAAAAGATGGAAAGGTTGATGAGGATATTATAAGTGAATTGTATTATTTTGTTTATCAATTGATGGAGCATGATTTGTATTTTTATGATTTTAATTTGAAAAATTTTGTGATTCAAATCAAAAATGGCCATAAAAAATTAAAATATATAGATTTGAAAAGCTATGATAATAATAAATCATGGACGTTTTTGAAGTTAGAAAAAATTTTTGATCCTTTAGCAAAAATTATAATGCAAAGAAGATTGCAAAGATTGTTTAAGATGTTGGGAATTGAGAATAAATAACAATTATATTCCTAACAGGGTGTTTGCGTATTCTTGTGCAGAAAATGGTTGAAGGTCTTCTATGCCTTCGCCAATACCTATAAAATACACCGGAGTGGGACTTTCAGTGGCTATGGCTGCTAAAATTCCACCTTTAGCGGTGCCGTCTAATTTATTAATTATGAGGCCGTTGACATCAACCATTTGTTTGAAAGTTTTTACTTGATCTAAGGCATTTTGGCCAGTAGTGGCATCTAAGCAGAGTAATGTGTGATGCGGAGCATCAGGTATTACTTTTTTGATTACTCTTACAATCTTTTGAAGTTCTTCAATAAGGTTGGTTTTATTTTGTAATCTGCCGGCAGTATCAATAAAAACAATGTCATCTTTTTGTTTTATTGCTTCTTGTAATCCATCAAAGCAAAGGGCTGCGGCATCGCATCCGTTTGCGCCTTTATGGATACGAATTTTGTTTCTTTCAGCCCAGATGCTTAGTTGTTCAACAGCGGCAGCACGAAAAGTATCTCCGGCAATACATGATATTTGTTTGTCTTTAAATTTGTGTGCAAGTTTGCCGATAGTGGTGGTTTTGCCGGCTCCGTTAACCCCCACCATCATAATTACTGTGGGACGTTTATCGGTAAGTTCAAATTTTTTTTCGCATATGGATAAGATAGAATTTAGAGATTGAGATAATTGTTGGCGTAAATCTGTTTCGTTTAATTTTTTATCAAATTTTTGAGAGGAAATTTTTTGGATTAGTTTATTAGTGGCGGTAATTCCCATATCAGAGCAGATAAACAGTTCTTCAAGTTCATCTAAAGTGGTACTATCAAGTTTACGAGAGTTAAATATACTATTAATTCCTTTGGTGATTGGAGTTGAGGATTTTTTTAATCCGTTTTTTAGTTTGTTGAACCAGCTAGTCATCGATGGTTTCTCCTTGTTGGCGTAATATTTGAGCACGATGTTTGCGAACATCTACCGGAACTTGTGGCATTAAAGAAGCAGGTGTTCCCGGACGCTCAGAATATGGAAATACGTGTAGTTTATTGATACCAGCTTCATGTACCAGTTTGACGGTGTTTTGGAATTGTTCATCTGTTTCTGTCGGGAAACCGCAAATAAAATCGGCACCAAAAGAGGATTGAGGGCGTGCCTGACGTATCTTATGACACAGGTTAATAACATCTTCTCGGGTGTGGCGACGTTTCATGCGCTTTAAGATAAGGTTATCTCCTGATTGAATTGAAAAATGAAAATGAGGTGTAATATTGGGGTATTGTTTTATTAATTCAATAAAATCATCATCAATTGCAGCGGGATCAAGTGAGCCAAATTGTAAATATGGCAGCTCCGGTATCTGTTGAAGAATCTGTTTTACCAATTCTGTGAAAGATGGTTGGTAAGAGCAGGCATCAACACCGGTTAAGCATATTTCTTTAAATCCTTCATTGATAAGAGTACGAATTTGGTTGATGATATCTTGTGCGGGAACAGAACGATTGTTGCCTCTGGCATAAGGCACAATACAATAAGTACAACGATGATTGCAACCTTGTTGAATTTGAACAAATGCTCGTTGTCGGCCTTCAAATCCGGTAATGATATAAGAATCATAACTATCATAGTCAAAAATGTTGCTGATAATTGTTTTGGAAGAAATTTCCATATTAAGATATTTTTCAATGTCTCTTTTTTCTTTGTTGCCCAGAACTAAGTCAACTTCGGACATTTGCGCAAATTTATCAGCGGATACTTGGGCTGAACAACCGGTAATAATGATTTTTGATTCAGGGTTTTCTCTTTTGAGTTTGCGAACCATTTGTCGGCATTGGCGTTCAGCCTCAGCAGTAACAGCACAAGTATTAACTATAATTAAATTGTCATAATTTTTAAGTTTTTCTTTTAATATTTCCGATTCATATGCATTTATTCGGCAACCGAAGGTAACTATTTTAATCATTTTTTATTTCCAAATTGTAACTTTTGCCGAATATACCCTTATTCTCTATTATTTGCAAGGGTTTATAGTTATACATATTAAATTTTTAATATTATTGATTTGTTAATAATTATTGCATAGACTACTTGTATTCGAAAGTGGTTATATAATCGTTTTCGGAAGTTTTAACAAGATTAAGGAGATCCTTTATGAAATTTAGAACTATGTTACTTGCTTCTGCTGCTGTTATGTTTGCAGCAGGTACTGCATCAGCAGCTGATTTAACCGGTGCTTTCTATATGCCCGGTGAAGGTAAATTCACTTCTGATACTCGTGTTGAATATTCTCGTACTGAGTTCAATGATTCTGAGTATAAAAATGATTCTTGGTCTGCTGCTGAAGAAGTTGCTTATGGTGTAACCGATAACTTTACAGTATTTGGTACATTGTATAATGAGTTTGATACTGAAGGTTATTATAATAATGATCATAACTTTAAATATCAAGCCGGTGCCGCATACAATATGAGAAGCGGTAACTTGTTGGCGCAAGTAAGAGGTTCTTACTACACCTATAATCCTAAAGATTTTGAAGGTAAAAGAAATACTGATGAAAGATGGCAAAAGTACCTGAATGGTGAAATCCGTTTGGGATATGATATGGGTGATGGTTGGACTCCATATATGGTTTATGGTGTAGATGGTCAAATTGATCAAGCAGACAGAGGAATGGATCAGTATGCATTTGCCGGTGTTCATAAGTATGCCGGAAATTGGGCTGCTGATGCCGGTATCCTTTATGACTTCGTAACCGATGGTGAAAATGAAAACGAAGTTTATGCTCAGGCTGAATTTGATTACTATCCTGTTGAAAACGTAGCTCTCGGTGTATATGGCAGCTACTATTTGGCAGGTCAGGATAATGAAATTGACAAAGATTACACCACAGGTGTAAGAGTTAAAGTTGCATTCTAATTTTAACTTAATTTAAAAGAAAGCCTCTCAATTTTGGGAGGCTTTTTTAGTAATTATTTTACAGATATTTGCTCTAATGCTATGTTAGAATGTTCTTTAATTTTTTCAGCACTGAATTTGACATCACGGTGTTCGTTTTCTGATAATCTGGGGTAGATGATACTGTGTATCCCTCTTTTGCCAATAACACAAGGCATGGATAAACAAACATCTTTGATGCCCTCAATTTCATCATGTTGGGAAGAAACCGTGAGAATCGCATATTCATTTGAACTAATAGCTTGGCATATACGACATAATCCGCCGGCAATGCCATAATAGGTTGCTCCTTTACCATCAATGATTTTGTAAGCGGCGTTGCGGACACAATCATCTATTTGTGCTTTAACTTCCGGTGTTAAAGGTTTGTTTTCCATTCTAGCTAATTCTTCAATTTGGACGGTTCCACCATCACCATTAGACCAAACTAAAACTTCACTATCACCATGTTCTCCCAAGACATTGGCATGTACAGATTTGGGTGAAATTCCTAAGTGGTAACCTAATAATGTTCTGAATCTGGCGGTATCTAAAATTGTGCCACTGCCAATGACTCGCTCTTTGGGGAAACCTGATAGTTTTAAGGCCACAGATGTCATGATATCAACGGGATTGGAGGCTATTAGTAATATGCAATCAGATACAACTTGGGTGATTTGAGGGATAATACCTTCAAAAATCTTGACATTTCTGCCTAATAAATCAATACGGCTTTCTCCGCTTTTTTGGTTGGCTCCGGCGGTTATGATAACTACGTCACAGCCTGCTAAGTCGTCATATTTTCCGGCTTTTATTTTGTTGGCGTAGGCAAAAGGAGTGGCATGAGCAATATCCATTGCCTCAGCTTCTGCTCTTTTTTCATTTGCATCAATTAAAACAATTTTTCTTGCAATGCCTCGCATAATTAATGCAAAAGCAGTTGCACTGCCAACTTGACCGGCGCCAATAATACCAACTTTCAATTTTATATTCCTTTTCTGCTAAAAGGTTTATTTTTTTTATATATAGGAATTAAAGAGGATAAATACAATAAAAAAGGCTGCAAAAAATGCAGCCTTAAAAAAATTGAATCTTGTTTATTCTTCTACAAAGGTTTCACCTTCGTCAGATGTTTCTTCCGGATTGGTTTCAACAACATCTTCAGATTCAGTTTCCGCTTCAATGTCAGTTTCTGTTGTGGTTTCTGATGTTGTTTCTTCTGCAGGAATTGCAATTTCTTCTTCAACAACTACGATTTCCGGTTCTGAAGCAAAATATTGGTTAGCAAAATGTCCAGCAACTAAAAGTAATATTGCTATCAGTATGATATAGAAAATTTTTTTCATAATATTCTCCTTAGATTGATTATAATTAAAGATTAGTTTTTTGCACGAGGTTTGTCAATCTGTTTTATGTTTATTTTATACCAAAGCGATTACCAGATGTATATTGTTTTAGGCCTCTGTTGTATGTGTAAAGACTTAAGAGAGCAAAAAAGGTAATTCCGATTATAAAGTATAGAAGATCTATTAAATTGAAATTTTTTATAAGATTGACCGGGTAAAGGGATAATAAACCTGCCGGTAAAATCGTCAGAAAGATTATTTTATACCAACCGGTAAAAATTGAGGCCGGTTGACTTGAAAATGTGAGGAAGGAGATGAAGATGTTGTCTCCAAGTCTTTGCGAATCGCTAACAAAAAATGCTAATGAAGAAACTAACAAGCGAATCGAAAACATTAAGACAAAAGCCATTAATGAGCAAAAAAACATAATGCCAAATTCTGACCAACTAACATGTCCGGATAGGAAAAACATTAGAAAGCCGGTGACAAAGTCTCCCAAATTGGCAAAAGTTGCTTCTGATGTTGCAATTAAAAATAGGCTATTTTGCGGAGTGATTAAAAAATTATCAAGATTTCCGTTTTCAATTAGTTCCGGAATAAGTTGTATGCCTCTGGTACATAGTGCAAAAAAACCGAAAGCATTATTTATAATGGCAAAAAGTAGGGCCATTTCACCAAATTGCCATCCATTAATGGAGCCTCTGTTTTGAAAAATAATCCACCACATGAAAACAAAGGACAGGTTATTAATAGTCATCATAAAGACATTTACAAATGTGTCTGATTTATTCAAAAAAGCAGTTTTTAGGTTGCTTTTTTGAATAAAGAAAAACAGTTTTATAAGATTTTTCAGATTAGCCGCCATATATGTTTATCCTTTTAGTAAGTTTATGGTATGCAAACGCAATAAAGCTTCCGATCAATAATATCCAAAACATGTTGAGGCAAGCGGCTTGAAGAAGATTGCTAAATGAAAAATCATATACTAATTTTATGGTGAGGTAATAAAACGAATAAAAAGGAGTCCATTTAGCAATATCTATAAACCATTCGGGGTAGATGCTGAGCGGAAATATTGCACCACCCAGAGTAAATGCAAGGCGTTCTATCGCCATAGCTAGTGTTCTGATACTGGCAAGCCATAGCGTACACATACCGATAGCTGTATACATTATGATATTGATGCAAGATGATAAATAACACATTGTAAAGATTATCGGAAATTGCCACCATTCAAAAGGAGGTTTTCCGGTAAATAATAGGGTAATAATAGTTCCAAAACCACCCATAACAAAAAATGATACACTCATGTTGCCGACAGCTTCGACATAACGCATGAAAAAAAATGAAATCGGTTTGTTAATATAATAAGCCATGGTACCGGATAATATATCGTCAAATAAGATGCGATCTATTTTGGGATTTGATAAAATAATCATTTCTGCAAACAGCAGATACCAAATAAAAGTACGATTTAGTCCGCTTGTAAGACTATCTGCGGCAATTACTTCCCACAAGCGGTTGTATATAAATAGTAATATAAACAAAAAAAATAGCAAACCGGAGAGATTGGCCTTTTTGCTCCATGCCTGTTTGAAAGAAACTAAAAATAACGACCAATACTTAATCACGAGCATAAATCTCCTTGATTATTTCTTCCATAGGCGGGTTTTCTATGGTGAGGTCAGTAACATGATATTTTTGTACTAATTCATCAATGGCTTGTTTTGCTGATGTTTTATAGGTGTTGATTTCTTTACGAAACTTTTCTCCGGAATCCGTTGTTATTTCTATATATTTTTTATTTAAATAAGAATCTCGTAAGGCAGTTATGGAATTATCAAATATAATTTTACCTTTATTAATTATAATAACACGTTCACAAACTTTTTCCATATCATCGGTGTCATGTGATGTAAGAAGAAGGGTGGTATCTTCTTCTAAAGCTTGTTTTCTGATAAGGTTACGAATAATGTCTTTGGCGGTTACGTCAAGGCCGATTGTCGGTTCGTCTAAGAACAGAATTTGCGGTTTATGCAATAATGATGCGACAATTTCACAACGCATTCTTTGTCCTAAAGACAGAGAACGAGTGGGGTGGGTTAAAAGATCTCTGATTTCAAATAATTTGACTAATTTTGCTAAACGGCGTT
>SUUR01000005.1 GCA_015062435.1 Alphaproteobacteria bacterium
ACTCTTTAGGATTTTCTGCAAAAATTTTGCGAATTGCACCGGTGATAGCCATACGACAATCAGTATCAACATTTACTTTACGAACACCGGATTTAATTCCTCGAACAATCTCTTCTACCGGAACACCGTAAGTTTGAGGAATTGCACCACCATAAGCATTTATCAAATCTTGAAGTTCTTGAGGAACAGATGATGAGCCATGCATTACCATGTGAGTATTGGGAAGTTTTTTGTGAATTTTTTCAATTGTTTCAATAGAAAGTATTTCACCATCAGGTTTACGGGTGAATTTGTATGCTCCATGAGATGTACCAACAGCAACAGCCAGAGCATCCAACTTGGTTTCTTCTACAAAACGAGCGGCTTCATCAGGATCTGTAACCAAGCGTTTCTTATCAATAACCCCCTCAGCACCGTGTCCATCTTCTTTATCTCCTTTGCCGGTTTCAAGTGAGCCGATAACTCCCAATTCTCCTTCAACAGAAGCACCGACAGCATGAGCTCTGGCAACTACTTCTTTAGTTACTTTAACGTTATATTCAAATGAAGATGGAGTTTTACCATCAGCTTCTAAGGATCCGTCCATCATAACAGAAGAGTATCCGTTTACAATTGCTGACTGACAAATATCTACTGATGAACCATGATCTTGGTGCAAACAAATCGGAAGCTCAGGAAACATTTCTATTCCGGCAGCTACCATGTGACGAATCATCGGATCACCGGCAAATTTGCGAGCACCGGTTGATGTTTGCAAAATAACCGGAGCGTTAACTTTTTGAGCAGCTTGCAATACTGCAATAACTTGTTCCATATCATTAAAGTTAAAAGCAGGAACGCCATAGTTGTTCTCTGCCGCATGGTCAAGAATCTGACGCATTGATACTAAAGGCATATTTTTCTCCTTATTTTATAATTTAACTAGGGCTGATAATATTACGCTCAGCCTTTTTTGCAAGTTATTTTTAATCGTTTTTAATAATCCATGATTTCTAACATTTCATCTATGAGATTGCGAGTGGCATCGTAAATTTCAGGTAACGTTTTAGCTAACATGTAGCAAGGTGTGGTTACAATTTTGTGTTCCTCATCAACACATACTTCTGTTGCTCCTTTGGTTTCAGCTACTACGCCCATTTTATTTAAGCTGGAAGCCAGTTTGCTATCATTACCGATGGTTAGGTGTATATGTTCTTTGCCCAAAACCTTTGCTAATACAACCGGAGCTATGCACATTGCTCCTATCACCAGATTTTCTTCGTAACTTTCTTCTATTGCTCTTTTTACTTCTAAGTTAATATCACAATCTGTCCCTTTGATTCCGAAGTCACTTAAATTTAAAGCTGCTCCGAATCCACCAGGGAGAACTATGGCATCAAACTCTTTGGCTTTGAACTCTGACAAATCCTTAATATTGCCTCGAGCAATTCTGGCAGATTCTGCTAAAACATTACGGTTGTCCTCATCTCCGGCAATGGCAACAGCTGTACCGGTAAAGTGATCTATCGTGCGAGCTTGCCATGTGTTGGGAGCAAAGCACTGATATTTGCAACCAGATTGCTCTATTGCTAACATAGTACATACAGCTTCGTGAATCTCCGATCCGTCAAAAACTCCACAACCTGATAAAACCACAGCAAATATAGGGGCATCTTGCGTCATTATTTCTTCTCCTAAAAAATAGATATTGTAAAAATATTAAATGGCTATAAAATGTATGAATTGAGTATATAATTTATATTTAGAGGAAAGCAAACAAAATATGCAGTCACAAATAACAACCTTAAAAAACGGACTACGCATTATAACTGCGGATTTTCCGCAATTGGAAAGTGTTTCAGTGGGGATTTGGGTGAATACCGGCTCTGCTTATGAAAAAGAAGATAATAACGGGATCTCTCATTTTCTGGAACATATGTCTTTCAAAGGAACAAAAACTCGCTCAGCATGTCAATTATCCGAAGAAATTGAAGATGCAGGAGGGCAATCTAATGCATATACAGCTCGTGAGTTTACTGCATATTATGCAAAAATGCTCAAAAATGATATCGAATTAGCAGTTGATGTTTTGACAGATTCTCTTAAAAACTCAACCTTTCCGGAAGAGGAATTGCAAAAGGAACGAGAAGTGGTTGTTCAAGAGATTAAACAGACTATTGATGCTCCTGATGATATAATATTTGATTATTTTCAAGAAACAGCTTTTCCGAATCAGGCACTGGGGCGTTCGATATTGGGTACAAAAGAAAAAGTTCGATCATTTAATCGAGATACTTTGCAAAACTACCTAAACTCCAATTATGGTGCAAAAAATATGGTTGCTTGCGCAGTAGGGAATGTTAATCATCAAGCTTTTGTCAAAATGATTGAAGATAGACTGGGTGATTATAAAACTGATACAAATTTTGTTTCTGATGAGCAAATTTATAAAGGCGGTTTTTTTACAGAAACACGCCCCATAGAGCAAGCTCACATTGCTTTGGGTTTTAAGGGGCTTCCATATCAAACTGAAGACTATTATCCTACAATGTTAATGGCCAGTATGCTGGGTGGAGGTATGTCCTCAAGATTGTTCCAAGAGGTTAGAGAAAAACGAGGATTGGCATATTCAGTATATAGTTTTGCGGCATCTCATACCAAATCGGGGATGTTTGGAATATATGCCGGAACAGGAGCTAATGACTTAAAGGATTTGGTGCCGGTAATAACTGAAGAACTAAACAAAATTTGCAATGATAAATTTACAGATAAAGAACTTTTGCGAGCTCAAACTCAAATGAAAGCAAGTATGCTAATGGTATTGGAAAACCCATCTTCTACCGCTGAAATGTTGGCTAGACAAATGCTTATCTATAATCGAATAATTCCGGTTGAAGAAATGGTTGCTCGAATCGAAAAGGTTACACTTGATGATATTCAACGATTGGCTCAAAATATCTTTTCTTCTAAACCTACATATGCGTTACTTGGAGCAGTTGATAAACGAATCGAATATGATGAGTTGCAAAAATTGATGGAAAACTAGACAACGTTTTCTAATCACTATGCTACATCTCACACCAAAAAGTAACATCACAAAGTTCTTCCCACGCCTTTGGATTACAAGAAGCGCTGTTTCGCTCATTTTCAGAACCATAGAATCTATCGCAACAAGAAATATAACAACCGCATTCATCTTTATAATCTTCTTGGTAAGTACAATTGTTGGTTATATTGCAGTTACAATTTTTACACGTGTTACCTGATTTATAATAGCCGCTCTTACAAGATGAAAATTTATACATAGTCTTGCCCCCACAAGCTTTGTTAGTGCAGTTAGTACCTGTTGGACAATATGATAAAGTGTAACCGCTGAAATCACAAGCTGTACAAGAATTTCCGCTCTTAGTATAACCGGAATTACAACTATCTAATTTATATTTAGTGACATTACCGCAAGTATAATCAGAGCAAGTTCCATTAGCATCACAAGTGCTTAAAGGATAATTTGTAAAATTACAAGCATTGCAAGTTAAACCGTCGGAACTGAGTTCATAACTGTTTTGACAACTGTCTAATTTGTATTGAGTTAATTCCGAACAAACGCCATTATCAGGACATGTTTCTAAAGGATATTCACTAAATCCGGATTCCGGACAATAGAACAGAGTAGTATCGAAAGGACAGCTAATGGCTTTTTTACCCTCACAATCAGTTGCGGATTTGGTATATCCCATATCTGCACAAGATGGGCGCACCATACAACTGTCTTGAGCCAAAGATGATGATGCTGATAAAAGTAGTATTGATACGCTTATAACATATTTGTTCATCTCATGGCTCCTTTGTTTTTCTCTGTCATATTCCGACTTGATCGGAATATCTCTCTTAAATTTCGTGAGATTGTCCGAACAAGTCGGACAATGACAGTTAGTGATGTCGGACAATGACAGTTAGTGATGTCAGACAATGACAGTTAGTGATGTCAGACAATGATATTTACAGAGATGCTGTTTAAGATGTTTCACAAGTATAGAATTTGGATAAAATATAAGGATATATGCTTGTAAGGTTACAAAGCTCAAACAGCATCTGTAACCTCAAGTATATAAAATGTTTTGCGACTAGTCAATCAATAATTAAAATAAGTGGACGAATTTGCAATAGAGCTGTATTTTTATTTGCTTAGACAATGTTATAAATTATAAGTACCAAACTCATGAATTCCATATTTGTTATTAATACCTTTTTGTACGTCTGCTACTTCATTTTCAAATCCGGCAAGTGAATCTGCCAATATTTTTCCGATAAAACGATCTCTACCATTACGACGATAACTCTCGTAGTGATTATTCAATGAGTATGCTTGTTTCTCTACTTCGCCATCGGCATTGTATGTGGTTTTAGAATGAATAACACCATTGGATTTAAGTACTGTCTTGCGTCCTTGAGCATCTATATTTATAACCTCTGTAATCATCAGTTTTTTACCTTTTACTTCCTGCATGGAGATACGTACTTCAGTTGTAGTACCATCAAAATTTACTTGCTTGAAACCGGTGAATTTTCCTGTATCTTTATCTTTTATTAGTTCTTGAGATACATATTTTACTGCGTTATTATAATGAGGCATCCGCTGATTCATAATTGCTTTGACAAGAGCTATCTGCTTTTGCTTTTTATCATCTTCATTTGCAGACGACTGTTCTATTCTTTTCATTATATTATCATAATTTGTTGTGTTGCCGGTTGTATTCATCTCTCCTGTCTTATTAAATAGGTTGGCAACAATCGCATTATTATATTTGACAGTATCTTGCTGATATTCAATTTTACCATTTTTATCAGTTTTAATATTACGTTTAATAGTAAAGACATCATCTTTAAGTGTATGTTTTTCGATATTATTTCGAAAATTCCACTTACGACTTTTATCTACACTATAACTACCATCGGCATTTTGACTAATGGCATATTTATGAAATACACCATTCATTTGATAACTACCATCGTCTTGTTTTTTACCAAAACTCATAGCTCTTCTGGCTTGCGCATAGTTTACTCCTCGTTTTGCTACTCCTTTAACTTCTCTACCAAATCCTTTTATGATCTCCGAACCATGATCCCAAGCAGCTTCAGCGGTATTTTTTCCGGCTTTGAGAGCAAAGCTTTTGGTGGCGGAACCTGCCATCGTACCAATAGAGCTACCAATAGAGGTGTTACTGATTGAACCGGCAAATTCTCCACCTAAAGACTTGCTCTCATCCATGACTGCCCAAGTTAAGATCATTATAAAAACTATTTTTAAGAACTCAGGAGAAAACCATGAAAGTTTATTAAGTATCTCTACAAATTTTGCATCTGTTGCCTCTCCTTCAAACATATAACTTAAATCACCGACAGAACTGGTGATAACTGCTTGATAGGCAGACACTAACATCAGACAAGTTAATGATACAAATATGAATACAAATACCGAATTAAGAAATGTTTCCCATATTTTCTTGGTATAGCCTCGAGTTATCTTAAATGCATATGAACCTACTGCAAAAGGTAATAGTGTGGCAGCAACTGCAAGCTGAAAAACAGAATCAACCATCATAAAAGGAACTGCAAGCAACATTATCATAGCACCAACCCAAAGACCTAATCCAACCAAGAGATAGTTTAAATGAGGCATGATTATTACTTTTTCTTCCCATGACTTACAGATACAAGCTGAACCAAGTGCTTTTATCTGAGAAACCCTTTTTTGTATCAAATCCATAGTGCAATAGATGCTGTCTCCCATAGTTTTGGGCAAAGCTCCTTGCCCCTTACTATCATCATAAACTCCGGTATCTGACGGGCAACTATCTACTCCACCGGGTTTGATAATCGTTTGAGCAAGAGTCTGACCGGTTACATATATCGGTTTAAGGGCTAAATTAAAAAAGCTCATCAAATTACTGCTAAGCAATGATACCACCAATATCACTATAAAACTTTGGATAATTAATTTTGATACCAGATCCTTCAAATCCTGAACCTCAAACGATGCTGCAAATTGAAGTATTTGAAGAGCTATCCAAATCCCAAATACTATAACCACAACTTTTTTGATGGGCAAAGATAATGTATCTATCGCTTTTTTGGCAATACTGCTTGCGGCATTAAAAACAACCACAAACAGTGGGCAAAATGTGCAATCCTTCATTTCATCATAGTAATTTTTAGGAGCACATTGAGATAGTTTATTTGCTTCAGCGTTGTTTGCTAAAACCGGTAAAATCTCTTCACCAGTTCCCATTGCATATACGCTATTTGAAAAGGATAATATAGTTACAGCCGAAATAATTATTGCACCTAAAACCCTTTTTAGAGAAATTTCAGATAAGTAGGAGATAATTTTATTTATGGTATCTTTTATCATTGTTTATCTCCTTTTTTATCTTTTTCTTGTTCTTGAGTTTTGCCATCTGTTGCCTTTTGAGTTGCATCAGTTGCTTTTTCTGCAACATCACCGGCAGCTTCAGTTGCTTTTTCGGCGACTTTTCCGGCAGTTTTGCTTGCTTTTTCTGTAACCTTACCGGTTGTTTCCACTGCTTTGCCGGCAACCTCAGTAACTTTACCAGCAGCACTGACCAAACCTCCGGCAACATTTCCGACAACAGGAATGGCCTGTAAACCTTTACCGGCAGCTTGAATTCCTTTGCCAAAAGCTTGCACACCTTTACCAGCGTATTGAACGCCTTTAGATGCTACGGTGCCAACAGCTTGCGTGGCTTTTCCTGTAACTTTCTGAGCTAATCTTCCACTTTGGTGCATTGCAATATCTCGAGCATATCCTACCGGTTTCATCGCAACATCTTTTATTCCTTTTGCAACCGCAGTTGACCATTGGTGCATTGGAGAAGAATCTCCAAAAGCTTTGTCCGGGAAAAACTTATTGACTAAGTCAGGTACGGTTTGGCGAACTAAATTAAACGAATACAAAAAGGCAAACAATAACAGTACAAATGTTGTACTGAATAATGCCAATTTATCAGATGCATATTCTATATCTTCTTGTGTTCCCGTACCTGAAGAAGCTTTATCAAAACTTTCATATAATCGAGAAAGTCCTTTACCTTTGGCATCTGCTTGGTGAGCTTCTGCTCCTTCATCACTAAAGGTTTCTTCATATGAAAACACTGCATCGGTAATACTGACGGTATAAGTTGTTGTCAAAGCCAAAAAGGCGAACATGGCTGCTGATTTGGCTATTATACTGATACATACGCCCAATTTATCTTTTGTTATCTCAAACGGCCATAATCCGGCTGCTATCGGTAATGCTATTACGGCAAATCCTATTTTGAAAGATATGTCCACCAGATAAAAAGCGTATGCCATTGTCAACAATAAACCTGTCACCCAAATAAAGGCACCTTCCACCCATTTTAACGGGTTAGTCATTATTTTTACCTTTTTCAACCATGTATCAAAAGTAATAGCACCTCCGTTCTTTAGAGTAGCGTAACACATTACAGCCTCCCCTAAGATCATATTTTCTGATGTTATGCTTTCAATGGCTTCCGTTGCTCCAATTATAGAATTTATTATAGAATCAGCAAGTATAACCGAAGTTCCCTTATATTTTATATTAAGATTGCTATAAGATGGTTTATAATTCTCATAATTAGTGCTACTTCCCGATGAGCCGGAAGATGATGACGGTTGTTGATTGCTTCCGGGTTTAGGTTTGGGAGGAATTATGATAACAAAACTATCGCTGTCTGCTGATTTTTGGACAGAGGCGGCTTTAACCGGCTGGTTATTAGGGCTCATTCCAAAAGGAAATGGGGTTGCTCCGGTTTGTGCATTACAGGTGCTATCAATAAATAAAATTTCTCCGGCCAAAATATGTAAAGGCTCTACTGCTTTATTATCTTTGAGAACCTCAAAGTGTAGGTGAGGCCCGGTACTGGTTCCGGAATCTCCGACAATACCTATCTTATCACCTTTTTTAACTCTGGTATGATTGGAAGGAATGGTAATCGGCAGAGTTATCTTTATTTCTTCGGTTTCGCCTGCTCGGTATCTTCGAGTTGTTACTTGAATGCTGCCTTTCGGTATCTCCCCCATTAAACCTGATGTACAAATCTCATCCGGCATGTGTGCATAACGTGTAATCCAACCATCGTCATGATGAATTGTTGCAACACAACCGAATGATTTACTATAATATCTACTATAAATCCCGTCTGCTGATGCAACAACTGTGGCTCCGGCATTTCCTCCTATATCCAATCCTTTATGGACTTTCCATACTTTTGTTACCGGATGTTTTCTACACCCTGCCGGACTGGTTATGGTTCCCTCAGATACAGGAGGAATCAAAAAATTTGGAACACGTCCTTGATAATCTTCTTTTTTAGGCTCGGTGGATTCCTCTTCTGTTGCTTGTGTATCTCCTTCTGTGCCTTGTTCTTCTCCTGTTATTTCGGAGCCTTCAGTATTTTCTCCGTTTTGCCCATCTTGTCCTTGTTGAGACTGTTGCTGCTCTTGGTATTGTTTTTGCGCTTCTTGTTCTTGTTGTTCAAGTTCTTTATAATCTTCTTCTGTAATATCTGCCCATACATAAGAAGTGACTTTACCTTTTACTTTTTCTTCTTCCCAAAAATTTTCAGCTATCTTGGCACCCAAACCCATTATCGGATTGGTAAAATAGGTTCCTATGGCCCACACTCCTCCTGAAATAAAAGCATAAGCAAGCATTACTTTGAATAAAAATTTTATTAACTCAGCTATAATATTGGCTGGCTCAACTTGCGCTAAAGAAGATACGTGACGTAAGCCCCAGAGCATAATCCATAATATGGCTCCAAACTTAAGTACAAAAATACCTGCTTCTTTGGAGAGTGTTAAAGCTATTGTGGCCGCAACAATAAAGCTTTCAACCAATTCTTTTATAATCGGACAAGCCCAACAATTTTCATTATATTTGACTTTTAGTTCTGCCGTTAAAGGACAAGTTTCTGGGGGAGGGGGAACAGCATCTTCAAGTACTTCTTCTTGAGCTTTATTATCGGATACTATATTGCCAGCTAAATCAAAATCATATCCACCTAAACCTGTTTGAGGATTATAATAATTAACTTGTCCCAATGTTATATTAGAACCCTCGATTAAAAAAACAATAATAACCATTGCCATCTTGATAAACTTATACCAAGAAATGCGAGGTAAAAAGGTGAGTATATGATTTATTATATTTTTCATCATCTTTCTCCCTTTTCTAACTTGGCGGACGACCGGCTAATTCGTTAAGACGATCTTTTACTTCGCCGACAGCTTTGAGCCTTCTGCCAACCCATGTATCATGGAATCCTGACTTATTGAGAGCCCACTTTCCGCCTCCGACAAAAATATTTTTTATCATCTGTGCAACGGCTTTTAAGTCTTGTTGGAATTTAGCGTTTATGTGTCCACCAATTATTGTTTTGGTTAAGGTTTGAGATACTTCCAAACTTCCTAATACCAAAAATCCGATGAGCATGAGACTGAGGCTTACGACGCCGATATCGGAAAATTCTTTTTGAGCAACTTCAGGATTATAAGTACTCGCATTGCTTTGAACCAATGTTATCATTGATAAAATCGTTGTGGCCACAATTATGGAAAATGCCATCATAAAGGCTGCGGAATACATTATATTAACAAATCCAATATTCGCCCATTTTTTAGTAGGTCCGAAAGCATAAGACATTATAAACAAAGGTAACATAAGTATCATCATACCCAGACGAAAAATACTATCAACAAGATAGAAAACGAATCCGAAACCGACAACATAAAAAATAGCCCACACTAACAATCCGGTAATCCATGGAAGTACCTTGCCCATAGACATAGCCAAAAGAGCCATTTTTCTACCCATACGTAACTTATCTACCAATGAACAGATCATACAACTCATGGTGTCTCTAAATTCCGGAGGGAAACCATTGGAAAATTCAACTTTCTTTTCTACCGGAAATTGGCAACTGACGTTTTCCATAACAAACTTTATTTCCTCCCCAAATACAGTAACAGAGCTAACTTCTTTGGCTGTAAGAGACAAAATTCTTCCGCCAAATTCCAAAAAAGCCGTATATAAAGGAACAATAAAGGTATTAATAAAAACGATACTAAGTGTCGCATTACTTGCGAGATAACCGCAAAACAGACAAATAAAGGCCTTTCGGACAATTTCATTCCATATTTCTGAAGGACTTGCTTCTGTTACCGAACTTACAAATTTGAGCAACCTTAATGCCAACCAAATTGCAAAACCGATAGATATAATTGCTAAAGATCCTTTGGTAATGTTGGCGTATTGCACCATAATTAAACTACCGATAACGTTATAAATATCGTCCAAAACTTTTCCTTGCCAACAATCTACTTTGGCAGTGTCTTTTTGTGATGCTTCTTCTGCAGCATCAGCAGCTGTACCATTGGCTGTTTCAGTATTATAGGCGCTATTCTTTTGGAATTCTGCATCTTCTCCGCAAGCAGAAAGCAAGAAAACAGATACCAATGCTATCAGCATCAGTCGCCCGAATGTCTTTATGTTAATAAGCGTATTCATGGCTGTTTCCTCTTGTGATGGTGGTTATGGCGTTGACGATTTTTTGAAGACCCTCCTTTAGCTTTAGATTTACCTTTTTTGCGAGGAGGTGTATTTTTGGCCTTTTGAGTTTTATCGGTATGTGTTGGCTGTTTAGCTTGATCTTCTGACTTTGTTTTGTTGTTTTCTCCTGCATATTGGCTAGGTTTTTGATGTATGACTGCCGCCCCTTTTGTTTCATTTGTCGAAGATTTTGAAGGCGCTTGTTTTTTTATCGCATCATCTTCTTGAGTAGTTAATGTTTGAGGCTGTTGTTTTTGCATTTCTTGAGTTTCCGGTTCCGTAATATTAAATTCTGCTGTATTTTGTGCAGTATCTTGTTCATCAAACGAAGCTACTTTTTCACGCTCTGAAATTATCGGATTTTTAGCTTCTTGATTTTGTGATCTTTGTTTATTTTGAGATGAACTCGGTGTTGCTTTGGGATTAGAACTTGCTGTATTTGCTACATTCTTCAGGTTTGTTGAACCTGAAGAATTATTTGCAGTATCTTCTTCTCCTGTTGCTTTGGCAAACTGTTTTTTACCCCAACGATAAATGGAACGAGGTATAGTATAAGGAGATGCAATAACCTTTTGCATACCTCTATCTATTCTGTCTTGTATCGATTTACGTGTATCTTTTGTGGAATTAAGTGCAAAACTTTTTGCAGTAGATGCTCCCATTGTAGCAATACTCGGTGCAATTCCTCCTTTGAGACCTTTTGCAAATTGTCCGGCGAGAGATGTTCCCTGTCCGACAAACTTAAATCCAAAAATAGCGCAGAAAAGTAATATTAAAAACTTCATTCCGGTAAGCTCTGTGAGCTCTACTAACTTATTCTTATCAAGATTCATAATAGCATCGCCAATATCTTTTAAAGTTCCGCCTCCTTCCGTAGATAAGGCAGAATCAATAAGTGCAATGTTAATACTCATTATTAAACCGATAAAAATAAAGATAAACATGCTATTTAAAAACATTTCTATCCCGACTTTGGTATATTTGGCAGTTGCTTTAAATGGCCAACATGCAATCAAAAACGGAGCCAGTCCGCCGGCAACACCCATTTGCACAATGGCATCCAGCAGATAAAAAACAAACGCAATGCTGAGTAAAAAGGCAAAGACTACCAAAATTCCGCCCATAAGCATCATCTCTAAACCATCTCCGATATTTTTAATCAACTCGGAAAGACTACTTGTCATAATATTACCGCCAATACACCACAATTCTGCACCGATAGCTTGCATAAATGATAAATCTTGCTGAACTTTTACAACATACCTTTCAATATCGTTATAAATATTATAATCAAAGTGTAAACCGCCAATCTCTTTACCTGCCTGATGAATATATTCGCCATTTGCATTATACGGTAATGAGGAAAAAACATCATCAGAACTGACAAGGCTACTGCCTAAGGTTAGTCCGGCTTTTAGTAACGGACGAATTCCATATTCAAATATTTGCTGTGAGTTCATCAGTAAAACACAAGCAATAATGACTTTGTAACTTTGTTTAATAAAATTGTTAATAAATTTGGGAATATCTTGCTTGGTTAGAGTGCTAACATTCATTAATATCTGGATAGCTATCCAAATTCCCAATCCTAAAGCCAAAATTTGCATAAAATCATATGCCATTTTGCTAAATGCAATATCTGTCATGCTTGCGCTACCATCATAAACGACACCTAACAATGTACAGAAAAAACATCTTTTATGGTTATTAAGTTTAACCGGCAAAACTTCACACCAACCAAACGCTTCGGTCTTTTCGGTATCGGCATAAGCAATAGTATCCTTATCTCCTCTTAATAAGACATATGTTCTGGGAGGGTTTTCATTGCTGACAGCGGAAATATAATCACCTTTGCTGAAAAAGCTTTTGATTTTATAACATTTTTCAGTACATTCATAGTATGTTATTTTTAGAAATAAACCGTTTTCATTTTCTTGTTTACTGGAATAACATACATATGCTTCAGTGTCTTGCCATTTATCAGCAATGTATTGGCTTTGTACTCTTAAATAGCAATAATTACTGCTCAAATCACATAAGTTGTTACCGCATTGAATCAGTTTTTCATTGGTTTTTCCATCACTTTGAAGAGCTTGGATAAATTTAGTGAGCCCTTTTTCGGTAGCAAACTCAAAAGAACTTTGTGCTTTTATTTTAGAAGTTTCTTGAGCATAAGAGAATCCGGACGATATCAAAAGTATTATCGCCACATAAAAAAGTGAAAATATATTAGTCCGTAGTCCCATTTACTGTTCTGCCAATTATTCTTAGTACTCAAGAGACGGATAGACCCCTCCCTTAAATTATATCATAACATATAAATTACTTATAAAGTGTTACAGTTTTTTGATTTTTATTTAAAATATAATTTTGTACACAAATTGTCTTTTTTTTGACTATTTTCTTGATTAATATTCTTCTTCGTTTAATATGCTGTATAGATTAAGAGATATTATATTCTCAAAGAATCGTTGTTTTAATTTACTGATTTTGTGAGGTAATCTAAAATGGAAGAAATTATTTTCCCAAACCAAATAAGAATGTATCGTCGTTTGCGTGGACGTTCCATGCAAGAATTGGCCGACCATTTGAATGTCAGTCTTTCGGCTATTTCTAAAATTGAAAAAGGTTACCGCAGAGTAGATCAAGAACAATTAGTCAGAGTCGCTGAATTTTTGGATTGCCCGCTTCAGGATTTGTTTGTCAATGAACAAAATTCTCAGCAAGAAATTGTACAAGCTTGGCGCAGAGAACAAGAACGCAGAAATAAAATTAATGAAAAATCAGGGCTTAAAACTTTAGGTGCAGGTTTAAGACAAATCAGAAATGAAAAGAATCTTACTTTGATTGAAGTAGCTGAAAGTTCTGATATGACATTATCTGTTTATCATCGAATTGAGATGGGACAACGAGAAGTCTCTGATAAAGAATTTAAAAATATCGCAAAAGCCTTAAAACTTTCTGCAGAAGAACTGAAAGATGAAATTAAAAGCCTTGATGAAAAAGGTATGTTGGAAGAAATTATTCAGCGTAATGATGCAAAATATAAACTTCTTTCTAATCCTCGTGGTGCAATTGCGGCTTTCTCCGGCTCTGCTTCTGAAGGACTAAAAATATCTGTTTATGGTGTGGCCGGAAAAGATGGAAACATAATTCTTGATTTTGAAGAAGAAATTAAAAAGGTTCAACGTCCGGAAGCTCTATATAATAAAAAAGATGCTTATGCCGTAAATTTGTGCACCAGACGATTGGGATCACTGCTTCCTACTCGTTCTATCTTATTTGTAGATCCGCAAGAAGTTGTAAGCGTTGGTGATATTGCCGTATATATGGCAGATGAAAATGAGGCAAAAATCATCTCTATCAGAGAAGATGATGAAGGACGACTTTACGGAATACGTTGGAATCCGGAAGAAAGAATTGAACTTGGTAATAATGATCTTCCCAATGTTCATAAAGTAGTGTTTATTAGCCTGTAAAACTAAATAAAACTCGCAGAAATGCGAGTTTTTTGTTGTTTGTTAACTCTAAATTTACAACATTTAGCTTAAAATTGATGATATAAATGAATTTTAAGCCAAAGTTTTAGTATGGACATAAATAAAACAATAGAACCTCGCAGAAAACCTCAGCAAAACGGAGAAGAAGATCCGATTGTTGTGGCTCAGCGTTTCCTAAATATTTATAGGCAAATTCATATTTTTAATGCAGAAAAAAAACAAGCTTTTAATCAAATGTTATTGGAGCTTTCGCCTCAAATAAGAGGAATGTTCGGACAACTTCCGGGAGGAGCTTTATTACAAGACTATGTTGATGAGTTGGCTGAACAAGCAGGCGTTGAAAAGTCTATCCAAGCAAATGATGTAGAAATAGCAAGTGAAGATGTTAAGCAAGCTAAAATTTTAGCAACAGCATTGGCAGAAGCTCAAGTTCAGGCAACCACAAAAATGCAAGAAATGGGGGTAGCTCCAATAGCCCCGATGCAGCCCGCTCAAGTATCACCTCCAACGCAGATTTCTTCTGCTCCGACAAAAATCTCTTTGGATAAAGATTTTGCTCAAGAATTAGCAGCTGCTATGGGTACAATAATTCAGCAAAACACTCAAAACCAAAATATTGAAATAAGGAATATTGTAAGCTCACTAGGAAAAGTGCAAACAGAAACAATTCAAGCCATTCAGCAAGAAAACTCTGCTCAACGCCAAGATTTTAAACAAATAGCTCAACTTATTGCTGCCAGCCAACTTCAGACAAAAAACAAACCGGCTCAAACTATCGGACCGGAAACAAAACACCTAATTGAAGTTCTTCTTGCCAACCAAAGGCAAATCAGCGAACGCATGGCTAAAATTGAATTAAAAACCATAAGCTCTCCGGAAAGTATTAAAGAGCAAATGACAATGCTGTGGCAACGAAGTGAACAAAATATGGGCAAAATGGTAGCTTTTTTGAGTGAACGCCAAAAAAAAGATGCTATGACTGTGGCAAAAATGATTTCCGAATCACAACAAAATATGTGGAAAATGGTGGCTCAAAACAACAATCTTAACCAAAATTCAGGCAATGCTACCGCAAACAACAATATTCAAATCAACTCTTCAGACTATTCGGCTGTTTTAAATTCAATTGCAGAAAAGCTTGGCGCACTAAATACAGCACCGCAAAAAATCGAAGTTAACTTTCCTGAAAAAGCATTAAACGATATGGTACAAGTCCAATCGGCTTTATATCGACAAGTAGCATCAGAACAGACTAAGGAACTTGCAAAATTGATCTTAGGAATGCCGACAGACAGGCTAAATAACAATATCAATGTTCCTACCGGTGAATCATCTGATCAGATTATTTTTAATGAACAAATACAAGAAAATAAGGCCGACGATTCTCAAGTTGATACTTCTTTTACGGAAACGGAAACGAATATAGAATTGCAAGAATCTACGGAATTTGTTGAGAACGCACCTAAGAAAAAGAAGAAAAAAAAGAAAAAGAAAAAAAATATTATAACCAATCCTTTGTTTGCTCCTCCGGTTATTGATAATGACGATGAAACTGAAACTGAAAATGACAATGATGATATTGTTATAGACACTTCAGAAACCAGTATTGATGATTTTTCTGAGCAAGAGCAAACTGATACGGAAAAATTCAATGGTTTTGAGGATTTTGATGAAACAGAAAATATATTATCTGATTTAGATACGTCTTTTGATATCACATCTGAAATCGAGAACAAGTGGGAAACAGAAGAACTGAAAAATGATGATGTTGTTGAAAGTGATACTAAATATAACCTATCCGAAATACTGGATCTTAATTTTGAACCGGAAATAAATAATGATAATGAAGAATTGGATTCTTTAGAAAAAATCGCATCAGAATGGGGATTTGGCGAAGAAGATAATGAAAATGAAACCAATAGTAATCTTGATAATTACAATAACATACAAACTGAAGAAATCAGCCAACTTGCCGAAGATGAAAACTCTGACTGGATTTGGGAATATGTAGAAGATAACACAGAATCCCAAGATAATGAAGAAATATCATATATAGGGGAAAATTCTTATATTCAAAAAGGAGATTTATATTTCCAACAAAATGTTTATATGCCTAAAAAATTATCTTTTTCTGATTTTATGGGCATTGAAAGAACTCCTCAGATTATACTTTCTACTGATGATGAAAATGGAGAAGATCCTTATAAAAATGGTGTTATAAAAAATTAAAATAAAATTTACAAAATGTGGCAACTAATCTAAAATAAAATAAAATTTGGGAGTTTGCGCAATGGAAAACAATAATTCTTTCAGTAGCGGTAAAGATACTAACGGTGACACTTGGTATGTAGATAATTATGTTCTGCTTAAAGATTACTATGACAGAACAATATCCAGAATTGCCGCAAGATGTGTCAGAAGCGGAAATATTGCTATTGAAGAATATCCCTTTTATGGATATATACTTGATGTTCTGGAGGAAATCAGCGAAACAGGTGAATATATTTTATCACACCCTAATCTTCATCAATATGTGGAACGTAAAATTGCTGGCGGTATTCAAAATTTGAAAAAAACATTAAATGAGTTTAAAACCGAATTGAAAAATAATTCTTCTCCAGAAATGATAAAACAAGATAAAGATGAACTAAAAAAGATGAAAGAAGCACTTGGAATGGTTGATAAAGCAGTTGATCCGACCGTTGGTGCCGGAATGTCTATGGATGAAGTTATTAACAAATTGATGAAAAAGCAAGACAACCAGCAAAACGCAAGTAAAAACCAAAATAAACCAAATCAACAGCAAAATAAGTCTAATCCGCAAAGTATGCAACAACAAAAAAATAATCAGCAAGCTCCCAGAAATATGCAATCATCACCTTTTAATAAAGGATCTAATTAATTATGAAAAATTGGCGCAACAGTTTTATTATCTGGATCATTGTTTTGGGAATTTCCAGTTGCGGTTGGAATATCACCAGTTCAAACGATATAGACAATGACAGATTCTCCGTTGTTATGCATAAACCGGACTATCCAACCATCAGAACACCTAAAGGAGCTGATCAACTTGACTTAGAAACTCCTTTAAGATGTTTTGTTAATTGGAACACCCAACAAATGATTTCAACCATTCCTTACAATATAAAAGCGTTTAATTTGGTAAGAAACGGAAGAAATGATTTGTTACCCAGATTTGAAGTAACCGGTTTCTCTTTTGAAACAATGTCCGCTGAAAAAGCTTTATTAAAACTTACAAAAGAAGCTGATATCAAACTTGTTGCAAAAGATGCACCTTATACCAGTATATCCGCAGATAACTTGCATGGAGAATTAACGGAGGTTATTGATATAATTGCCGATGCAGCAGAAATTTATTATACCTATAACTCAACCAATAAAACTTTGAGAATCAGTCGAAAAGCAAACTTCAGTTTATATGTTCCTCAATCAAGACCCATTTTGTTAGCAATCTTAGATGTCTTAAGAGGTGCAGGAATAACTGATTTTACTGCAGATTTTGATGATTATACGATAACGTTTGATGCTGATTATGAGCTAAAAAACAGAATTATGAATTTGATAAGCTATTTTGAAGATAATCCTATTTTAATTGCTTATGATGTAAGAGTTTTTACAATCTATCCTTATAATAAAAAAGATATTGATTGGCAAAGTATGCTAAATGCTTTTGATTTCGGCTCAGTTAAAACGGCTCAAAGCGGAGTATTGGGAAGAATATTGACCACTTCTAACGATATAAATGTAGATAGCTTAAAAACTTTTTTAGGCTCACAAGCAAAGGTTAAGCAAGTTGCTGAAGGAAAATTTGTGGTTCCTGACCAATGGTTTTCACGCTTTGATATAGGTAAGTGTGCAAACAAATATTCTGCCGAGCATAATCTTTCAATCCTAGCAAAATCATCTTTTGAGCAAGGAAACAAAATATTTGCAGATATTACTTTGGAAGCCAGAGATGGAGAAATAACTCAATTTAGTACTAGAAGTAAACTCGGTGAAAACTTCTTGATTATAGGAATTCCCAATGCAATTTTCGGAATCAACGAGCCTAAGTCTGAAACTATTGTTTTTATGGTACCAAGAATTATAAAAACACTCAAAACATCTAAACATTTAGAAAATAACATCTAAGGATTTTGTGATGACAGATAACAATACATATATACAAAGACCAATGCTAAAAAAAGTTAAAAGACCTTTGAACAGAGCTCCCCAAAACCCTAGCATGCCGGTTAAGCACGCTACAATATCAGAACAAAAACCGGTAGCATTACATAATCCGTTTAATCAAGAGAAAAACTCTTTACAAAAAAATTTTTCATCTGATGAAGAACTGAATCTTGATAAACTTTTGGACAGTGAGTTACCAGAACCTCAAAAACAAGAGGTTAACCAACATCCGGAATTTCTTCAGGAATTTGATGAAAATGAAAACAATAATGTTGCAACAGCATTGCCGGCTTATTTAACTAAAAACTCATTATTATTACTTGCCTGCGTCATTTTATTTATAGGAATTCTTGGCGGAAAATTTATATTTGCAGAATCTAAAGTTGTACGAAACGGTTTGCAAGGTGTGGTATTTAATCCGGAAGTTCCCAGAGGCAGAGCAAGATGTGGTGTGGCTGAAAGATCTCAAGGGTGCGTATTATATGTGATGAATCCGCAACGACAAGAATTGGTTGCCAGAGATTTTTATGACTTAGCATCTCAAATGACTGGTAGGCAACGTTTTGTTATTGAAACGGGAAATATGCGCTATTCAAACACCAAAATCCGTCCCGGTGACATCGCTCAATTAAATATTCCTCCATTATAATCGGTAGATGATTATGTAATTTCGGTTACCGCACGAAGGTTTCCATCTCTGTTGATTTGGACAACTCTGAGTTTTTGGCGCATTTCTTCAATGGTTTTTTTACGATCAATAGTTGGATATGTGTGTAAAATTCTATCTGTGAAAGCTTGATATGCAGCTTCTGAATTTTCAGCGTGAATGGTTGCTAAACAGTTATCGTGTCCTGACCCCATAAGTTCCCATATTGCACCGGCGTTTCCGGTTGAAATCTCTCCTCCGATAATGGCATCAGGAGTGAAACGTACGACCAAGTCAATAATCTTAGCGTAATTAAGTGCATTGGTTTGTTCAGTACGAGATAAAACTAAGTGTACTCTGTTAGGATGTGGAACAATAAGTTCTCTGGTATCTTCTATAGTCAGTATTCTTTTGTTTATATCTAAAATTTTAAGAAGATTGTTCAAAAAAGTAGTTTTACCTGTTGATGTTGCACCGGAAACTAAGATATGGTCACCTCTTTTGATACTCAATAATAAACGCTCATAAGGATCTTCAGGATCTTTAATTTCTTTAAGCACATTGATTTTATGTAGTTTACTTCCTTGTGTTAACCCATAATCTCCCAACCCAAAAGCAACGTCATCTGCATGGACACGAATTGTTAAGGCGATACCACCGGTTAAGTCATCATTATCATACATAACATTACGTCCACATATTGCAGAAAAACGATGTTCTCCGGGTATTGCAGCATATACAACAGGGTTACCTTCAACGGGGTCAAAAGGTAGCTCATAGGTATTAGCTATGATATATAATAAATCTGTAAGATATTCTTTGGTGAGCTTTTCATCTTTGTGCATTACCCATGGATATGCTCTTTTTCCTCTCAACCTCAACCATATTTGTCCGGAACGATTGATTGCCACTTCCTCGATATTGTCTTGGTTGTACCAGTAAGATAATGGTCTTAAAACAGATTCTAAAACAGCAAAACTCATGGTTATCTCCTAAAATAGGGCGGGTATACTACTATCTGCAACGTCTTCATCTTTTGATGAGGTTTTGCCGGTAGATGGCTTTTGAGATGTTTGGCCTGATGATGTTGTCGGCGGAGGAGGAGGTGCTATGTATGTTGGATTTTTCTTTTTTGGAGCTCCATCATCAATAAGCGGTGTTGGCCGATTAGCTTGTACTCCACCATTCCCATCGGCACTGTAAACTACATCTCCACCGGCAGAAACTGCAGTAGATGACGGCTGTGGTGCTCCCATACCGATAGTTATATCACCTTTTCGTTTGTCATCAATCAAGACATTGGGTTTTTGAGAATTAAATGTTGCACTTTCTTCGGCATCTCTATCAACTGTTCGCAACCATAAATCAGTATTGGGAAATACGATGATTCTGGTTCCGGCCGGAATGTATGTCAGAGCTTTAATATTAGCCTTGTCTGCCAAAATTTCATCAAAGACCTGATTCATTTCTTGAATAAAGTTATCACGAGCATCATTAGCAGCTTGTTGACGAGGAGTTTCATCTTCCCCTTCGCCATCATCTTTAGGAGCCATAAAGTATGATGTGGCACTAGTCAAGCTTGTAGTAAGAACCGGCAATGTATATTTCTTAAATAATTGTTGATCAACATAACCTAAAGCACCACCTCGACCTTGAGCATCAGCAGTTAAACCCTGAAATACAAATAATGATCCATCAGGACGGATTAAGCGTTCCCAAGAAATCTGAACTCGTGCTGCTTCTGATACTTCTTCTGTTCCGGCCGTTACACCTCCAAGAGTACCAATTAAACGGCTACCGGCAGGTATTATTACGTTTCTGCCCTCTTCAGCATATACATTTCTTTCTACAAATGCTGTTATCGGAGCCGGATTGCTGGAATCTATAGCTCGAGCAATAACAGCCGGTATGGGTTTATCTGATAATATCATCTCACTCATATTTACACGCCATGATGATATTACTTTGGAGATACCTTGCTCTGACCAATCTTTTTGCGTTCCGTCAAAAGCTTCTTTGCGGAGACCGCTACTTATTTTTCCTACTGTTATATTTTGTCGGCGTTGCATTAATGCTGCATTTAGGGCTGCTTGGCGCATCGGATCATATCGTTCTCCCGGGCCATATCCACCTCCAGGTCCTAAGTTTCCGGGAGCACCTTTACCGGTACCATAAGCACCACCATCACCATAACTTCCCGGAGGAACAAAAACTCCGCCTTTTTTGCCCTCTTCTGTCAAGCTAACCTCTTCCAAACCGATGAGATTACCATCTTTATCAATAACCAATCCGTCCGGCATTAGCTTGCCAAGTATATTACCATCTTTATCTACGACGGTTTTATCCTCCATAATATCACCGAGATATTCTCCATCAGGAGTAAGGGCTATCCCTAAAGAACGTTGATATTGTTCACTTTCCAACAGCTCCAATGCAGGTGAAATATCTTCGTTTTCTCTGGGTTTTGGAGCTGGGGCCGATACTTTTTCATACCAATTATAGCCTATGCCACCTATGATATTTCCGTTGGCATCAACAACAACTCCGTTTCCTTTTAATTCACCGATAACTTTACCATTGGCATCAACAACTTTTCCTGCAGAATTAACAGTTCCGATAACCTCTCCCTGATTGTTATACACGGGAGCGTTAATAACAGCTTTGTTGATGACATTTCCTTCAGAATCGAGAATATTTCCCTCTGTGTCTAATTTACCTATAATTTCCCCGTCATCATTTACAAGATTTCCATCTTCATCTTTATAGCCGATAAAGTTACCTTCGGTATCAAAAACCTTTTCTCGCTCCGGTGTTGATATTTTACTATAATATTGCAAAGGATATGCCGTTGCGATGAGCTTATTATCGGAATTAAAAATTTGACCACTGTTTTGTAAAGTTCCTACTTTTTCCTGTTTATTGTTAACAACATCTCCATTAGCTAATAAAAAGCCTATAACTGTATGATTTTTATCTCTAATATTGTAATCTCTATTGCCTCGCCCGATAAGAGTATCTTCTTTATCAACAACAAATCCTTTATTTATTTTACCCAGATTTTGATTATTAAATGAACTGACTTCACCTTTACGATTAATAAAACCGATTACATCGTTATCTGCATTGTATACATATAAATCATATAATGCGTAGCCTATTTTTTTGTTTCCGGAGACAACATTTCCTTCAAAATCAACTTTAGCAATTGATTTTCCTTTATTATCAATAACCATACCCTGATGATTAATAATACCGATCATACGGTTATCTGTTCCAAAAGCATATTTATATTCCAATATTGCCCCTATGGGTAATCCCGATGATGAGTTCACGTTACCATCAGGTTGTTGATAACCGATAATGCGGTCATCTTCGTCTACGATGGAACCGTTCAATATACTGCGGCCGATTATATCTCCATCAAAATCTATGGCTGTGGAATAAGATATTGTTCTTCCGATAATGTGAGAATCCGCATTTTGTAATAATCCGTCTTTTCTAATACAACCGAGTTCAGCTCCGTCTACGGATAATACCTTGCCATTGGCTCCGACATAACCGATTATTTTTCCGCCGGTATCTATAACAGGAGAAGGATCAACAACAAACCCTAAGAATGAACCGCTATCTGTTATCACTTGTTTGTTTGCTAAAATTTTGCCTAAATACGATCCTCTAAAATTATTAACCCCGCCTCTATCACTAACAACTCCTACAAAAGAACATTCGCCATCAATTACCGCACCATAATTATGAATTACACCGATTGCGAGATTATTATTGTCTACTACCATTCCGTTTTCATTGACTGTTCCAATCTTAGAACCGTTGGTACCGTTTACATTGCCCAAAACATCCACATATCCTAAAAGCTCTCCGCCATATCCAAGAGCAAGACTTGATGAAAATGCTTTACCGATAGCGGGCATGTAACTTACCTCTTTAGAACTTTTTATAACAGTATTATCCGGCAAAACTTTACCTATAATTTTTTTAGCAAAATCAATTACTAAATTATTGGCAGATAACAATCCTTTTTGATTTTCTTCTAAAGTTACAAATGTAGTGTTTTCACCTTTTCCAATGAGTTCACCTTTAGTATCGACAACATAACCTCCATATAAGATTTTTCCGATTATATTGCTTGCAATATCAATAGCATCCCCATCAGTCCCAACCAATCCGGAAAAAATTCCGTTAGCATTATATAAAGAAGATATAGGCAGAGTACTTCCCTGCAAATCACCATCTTGATTGAACACATATCCTAACGGAGATGCATAGCTTTCTCCTCCGTTAACAGACAGCTTTCCGCTAATTCCGGATATATCTACAAAAGAATTATTATTATCATAAACAGCATAGTTTGAATAAGTTTCACCCATTGAGTATCCGGATAAATCAAAAGCATTTTTTCCAATCATATATCCGATTGGTGTTCCACTTAAAGCAACAACTTGACCATTGCTCATCGCATGACCTTTGACACTGCCTTTATAATCGAGAACCGGTCCGGTAGCTATTACTTGCCCCACCGGTAAGTCGTCATTATTTACGACTATTCCTTTGGAAATAATCTTGCCCGTTATATCTTTGCTTTTTGCTAATTTTCCGTCAGGAAGAAGCCGGCCTATATATCGACCTTTGAAATCAGATGCGGTGCTTGCAAAATCTAAGCTATAACCGATAATCTTATCAGACGCATCAACAATAAGCCCATCAGCTCTGATACTACCGATTTTTTTCTCTCCATCGACTACTTCTCCATTATAGGTAACCACGCCCAAATATTCACCATCATTCTTAAACGCAAAAGATGATCTGACAATATGGCCAATAATCTTATTTTGAGAATCGTAAACATATCCGTTTGCTTTTATTTTTCCGATTTCGTTAGCATCAAAGTCATAAACGGTTCCTCCGGGGAAAACGCTTCCCATAAAATTTCCTTGTAAAGAAACAACCATTTTGGAAGACATCAATCTTCCCTCTAAAAGGTAGTCAGTATCTATTTTACGATACGCATAACCATCAGGAGTTACAATACCGATACGTTGACCTTGCAGATTAGAATAGTATCCGTCACCGGTCACCCGACCAACAGTATCTCCGCTATCCGAATACACTAATCCGGGAAAAACAACTCCCCCGATAATTTCAAAATAGTCATTTATAACCAAACCGGTAGGAAGAACTCTTCCAACAACCTGACCGGAAGGCATTCTAACTGCTCCATCACTGCCGACTTTTCCCAAAATGCGAGCGTCTGTTCCGATAGCAATACCTTGCGGGATAACACCACCGATAAGTTTACCATCAAAATTTACAATCAAACTGTCTGCCGTGATATTTCCGACCAGACGATTCTCAAAACCAACAACTTTTCCATCAGGAATAACTTTTCCCAAGATATCGCCATCGAAATTGATTGCCGTAATTTCTTGCGCATCAGCGACAGTGACTATGTTTGCAAAAAAAACAGTCAGCAAAAAGTATTTTACAGCTTTAAACATTTTTTTCATGTTCAAATCTAATTCCTCCGGTTTTTAGCAACTTCTTGCAATACATATCCGGCCACTTTTTTATCAAGGTCAATATATGAACCATTGTTTTTGATGTGTCCGATATCTTCACCTTTTACGCTAACAACTCTGCCAGTTGGGGTTAGGCGTCCGATATATTTACCATCATTACCTAAAATGGTTGCTCCGACCTTAAAGGTTTTGCCGATAATATTATTTTTAAGGTTTACGGCTAAACCTCCGGATAGCACTTTGCCAATTATCTTACCATCAGATGTTCTTATTGTACCATCAAAATTTATATAACCCACAACTTTATCATCGTTACCGATAACAATATCTCCGTTAACTATTTCTCCGATAAGTCTTCCACCTAAACTTAAAACATTGCCGTCTGATAAGACTCTACCGATAGCAACGTTTGAAGAATTTACAACTTCTCCATCAGGCACTATAACACCGATAACATTGCCACCATAGTCTATTGCATATCCGATCTTTAATAAATTTAATCCGCTATCCGTAGCTCCTCCAGGTAAAACAGATGTTATGTTCTTACCTTTCAAATCAGTAATATCTCCCAAAGAATTTAACATTCCCTGATAATTACCCCATATATCAATCATTACACCTTCGGGAATTACTTCACCGATAATCTGTTTATCTTTATCGACAACTTTAGCATCATATGTACTGTATCCGCTTATTTTTCCATCACTATCAATAACTTCTGAAGATAATGTTGCGTATCCTAAATAAGCTCCGTCATAACCGATTGCAGGACCTCTTTTAACAGTTGCCCCTTGAAATTCTCCTTGATGATTAAAATAATTTCCTTTTCCATCAATGTAACCGAGTTTGTCCCCATAACGATTGATAACTTTTCCGTGATTATCAACTTTTCCGACAATTTCTCCATTGAGGTTTATTACTTCAGACTGAGGAATCACCATTCCTCTTGCAGAGCCATAAAAAGTAATGCCCCCGTTTTTAATCGTACCTTGAATAGCACCTTGATTATCATAAACGTTACCGTCAGCAAAAATTCTGCCAATCAGATTGTTTTTAGAATCCATGATGGCAGTTTCTTCAGAAAGAGCTTTACCTATTATTTTGCGATCTTGATCCAGTATCAGTTCTGAAGTTGACATTGTTGCATCTGGTTGTCCATATATCTTGACATGAGCAAAATCATTGATTTCACCCAAAAATTTACCTTCAAAATCAAAGCCATAACTATTATCTACAATCTTACCGACATAAGTACCTTTATTGTCAAACACTTCTCCATACAGACCTACACAACCTATCGGTAATCCGGCTTCATTAACAACAATATTATCACTATTAACACGTCCCAAAAAATAGCCGTCATAATCTATGGCAGCACCTTTATATGCTGAATGTCCTATAAAATCTCCTCGCTCATTTAAAACACTACCATCAGGGTTAACACAGCCGATATAGCGCCCATCGCTATCTTTAACAATGCCGTTATTATCTATAAAACCAAGTAACCGACATTTTTTATCAAAAACTTTTGCAGGAGATATAATTTTTCCGGCATATTCACCTTGCGAATTAATAGCAACACCTTCAGGTGTTATTTTTAATCCGGTATCTTGATTGTCTTTTTTTATCAGACCATCTCTATCCAAATAACCTAACTGCTTACAACCATATCCGGCAACAAAACTTCCGGATACCATTTTGGCAATAATACGAGAACCATTAACTTCTCTAACCATTCCATCGGAAGTTGCTCTCCCTACAATCTGACCGCCAGCACCTTCAATTGATCCGTCATTATTAACTTTTCCGAGTATTGTACCTTGAGGAGTTATAGGCAAAGCATCAGTTAAAACTAAAGATCCTAAACTGCCTTCTCCGATAAAATTAATTACACCGTCTTTATCTGCAAAACCTATCAAACTCTTGTTAAAACTATATACTTTTCCATCATCATCTACATAGCCGATAACATTACCATCTTTATCAAATGCCAAGCGAACTTTCTTTCCTAACTCAGCAATTTTATCACCGTTCTTAAGAATAAAATTTCCGTCTTTATCAATATAACCGACAACATTACCATCTTTATCCAACAAAAGTTGAGCCATTTCACCAGCTTTACCGATAACATTACCATCCAGATCAACCAATGTTCCGTCTTCTAACATTTTACCGATTATGTTACCATTAAAATCTCGAACATTACCATCTTTATCTATATAGCCGATAACATTACCGTCTTTATCATAAGCCAAACGGAGCTTATCTCCAAGTTTACTAAACATCGGCAGATCACTAACAATGTTTCCATCTTTATCTATATAACCAATAACTCTGCCATTTTTATCCATTAAAAGCTGAACTTCTTCTCCGGCTTTACCGATTACGTTACCATCTAAGTCAACTAACGTTCCGTCTTCAAGCATTTTACCGATAACATTACCTTCAAAATCCCGAACATTGCCATCTTTATCTATATAGCCGATAACATTGCCGTCTTTATCATAAGCCAAACGAAGTTTATCTCCAAGTTTACTAAATATTGGTTGCTCATCAACCGTGGCAATGATTTCCCCTTTATCTCCCAATATTAAAGATTTTTCTTCTCCGGCTTTGCCAATTACATTACCTTTATTATCGACAATTGTTCCGTCAGCTCTGGCTTTGCCGATGATATTACCTTTTGAATCCCTAACGTTGCCGTTATCATCGATATAGCCGATAACATTACCATTCTTATCTTCGGCTAAGCGATATTTATTTTTACCAACTTTTCCTTGTGGGTTATCTATTCTGATAACATTACCATTATCATCAATTCGCCCAACCAAATTACCTTCTTTATCAACAACACTGCCATCAGGCATCACAACCCCAATGACATTCCCATCTTTATCAACCGCAACTTTTCCGGCTTTACTAACTCTCCCGATAATATTACCGTCAACACCTTCAACAGATCCATCAGGACGTACTCGTCCAATAATATTAGAATCTTTATCTACCACTGTGCCATCAGGCAAAACTCGTCCGATAATATTTCCGTTATTATCATATACAAAACCGGTATCAACCGCTTTACCTATAATATTTCCGCTTAAATCTACCACTGAACCATCAGGCAAAACTCGTCCGATAACATCTCCATCAACATTAACAACACTATTGTCCGGACGCACATGTCCTATAACATTACCGTACGAATCGTATACTGCTCTACGGTTATCTGCGACGCCCAGAACATTTCCTTTGTCATCAACAATAAAGCCGTCAGAATCAACTTTACCAATAAGATTTCCATTAAAATCTCTGACAAAACCATCTTCATCAATAACGCCTATTATCTTTCCATCAGGGCCTATTGCATTGCGAATCGGTTTTCCGTCTTTTGAAATCGTAGGTGCTCCGGTATCTTCACAAATTGTGCAATCTTCTTTTACAACAGCCGAACCGGTAACCGGTACTTTAGCTGATTTTACATTAGCTTGTCCCAAACTGGTTTCATACCATGATATGATGAAATTATTTTGAACATTACCGGCAATAACGGGGGCCCAATTCATCGTGATGTTGCAAGTTTGGTTACCACTAAGAACGAGATCTTTACAAGTATTATTAAAAGTAAAACCATCTGCCGGAGGTTCTGCAAGCTCCACACTAACAATTTTTACAGATACTTTTCCGTTAGTACCTAAGGTAAGAACATTTCTGGCATCAGTGCCTAATACAACCTCCCCCATCGGAACAGGGTTCGGAGTTGTTGTCAGAGGGATTTCACCTTCAATTGTAGAAAACTCTATGTTTTGAGATAGCGGCAATGAACTATCAACATTTAAGACGTCAGCATTATCATTAAAAACAGGTTCAACATATTCATCTACGGGGCGATTGCTTTTTATGAGAAGAAATATGCCAAAAATAAATACAGTAAGAGAAATAATGCCAATCGTTAAAATTATACGATTAGTTTTTTTTACATATTGCTCCGAGTGTGTTAAATTTTCTTTTGCCATATCTGTTTATCACTGAGTTCTGACCACACTACAAAATACTCCGTTGCGACCTAATGCACCGCACAATTTATCACCTTCAGATAGTGAATTTATTTTTCCTACTCTCAGGTGAAAGAGCTCTTTTCCTCTGCCATCTGCAGGAGCATCTACCGAGAAAAACGGCTCATATTTTCCGAGTTCATCAGGATATTGAACGGTTAACTTATCCCACAATTTTTCAAGATTGGTAACATTGTCATCGGTACCCAACTCAACAGAAATATTAGAATTATCTCCATCGGCAAAACCTGAACCGTATCCGAATCGACTAACATAGGGATTTGCTCCAGAAGAATTGTTGTTACTTATTCTTTGCATCTTTGAAAAATCAAAACCCGATGAAGCATCATTCATATAGGCAGAAGAATACTGCGGAACAATTATATCTCCTCCCCCAACAGGAATATTGGTTTCACCAATAACTTGTTGTGTCACAGGCATTGGCATAGTAGGCGTTTGCCCCATTGGATCTCCAGACATGTTCGGTATCGCAGGAGACACTTCCCAACTTGGCGGCAAATAATCTCTGGAATCTATTCCATATTCCAAACCGGCAGCATCAGAACGACGCAATTTGATACAGATAATTCTTTTGCCGTTTCTTAAAACCAAATCTCCCACACCTTCAACTATTATAAGTCGATTATCAGGCCCTTTTGTTCTAAAACCGATAGGAACTTCAACCCTTTCAACAATCATACTAACAACTGGGCGTTGCATCATGTTTAATGATTTTTTACCAAGATCAATGTATGTAAAGATATCATCTCTCCAAACTCTTTCAGGCGCAATAACAACGTCATCAGGATTGGGAACGTAAACTTCTAAATCAAAACGAAATTTTGACGGATCCAACGGAATAGTCTTCAACCAATCACTTTGCTGAAAACGTCTGGTGTAGTTTGCATCAACAGACTTTCCTCCTGATGTTGTTCCTCCGGTATGAGCTCCCAGCACACCTCCTGATGCTCCGCCCAAATTAGATGCCGCTCCTCCTTCAGGACCGCCAATAACATCAATATCAATTATTGAGTTAGTTAAACGCTCTGTATTTACAGCCTCACTTTTAACATAAAAAACATAGCGGTTTCCTGAGCGACCAAAAACAATTACGTTAGTATCAACACCAACATTAGCTCCTTTACGAGGGTATAGCATTAAAGAATTAGGACTTGAAATCTGCCCATCAAATGTGGCATTATCCCCGATAAAAATATCTTCTATCATCTCCCATTCAGGGAAATTGACCAAAGTAATCATTCCCTCACGCACACGAATCGGCAACACTAAGTCCGGAGACCAATAATAACGAGAATACGCCGGTTTGCTTTGTCCTTCTCCTAAGTTTTGCATAGGATCAAGCCAAGCTTCTTGTGTCATCCCCAAAGAATTGAACCCCATATACCCCATATTCATAGGAGTGTAATTACCTTGTGCCTGATCTGCACTGGCATCCATCATTTGATGATCAACTTGCGCAAAAGCTACTGAAGAAAGAATCAATCCCCCCAGCAGCGTCAGATAAAATTTTGAATATTTTACAAATAACACCTGATTACTCCACCTTATTAAAGGTCAATGAATATTTATCAACAGTAAAACCTACGGGGTTTTTAAGTCGATCTCCAAACTTAACACTTTTGCGACGATAACGGACATTCATCGCTGCAGTCCAATAATTCACTTCAGGACGAACAGATTCCGGATACATATCTCTGGTTTCATACTCAACCTGCCAAATTCCGTTTGCCAGCTCATTTACGGACAGAATTTTCACCTCTCGAGACAATCCCCTACTACGAATAATCTCCAAAGCTTTTTTGGCTGTATTTCTGACAAAGTCATCATAAATACGAGGAGAGGACATCTCCTTTATTTGCCCTTCAGGCCCCCAACGAGATTCCATTTCTTGTAAGTCACGACTAAAAGAACTACGAAGCAAAACATATTCTCTGACAAAAACCTCTGTTATCGCCTTTTGACTACGCAGACCTCCCATTATTGGCTGAATATGATACACCTGCTCCGATCGATCTTGAAATGTCAGCAAAAACGGTTCAACCCTGTAAAGCGGCATAACCTGAAAAATCGCAAGTATCAAAACTATATTACAACAGATACTTAATGCCGTAATAATAGCAAAAGCTCTGGCAGTCCAGAGATAACGTTTCTCCCCTGCATTTGCAACAAACAAATCAGAGCTTTGCTGATAAGGAGCTTTACCGCCTCTGCCCTCCAACAACTTTTGCTTATTTGTACCGCTTATTTGCTCTGCCATCTACATGCTCACAATTAAATTATTGCAACAAACCAATCCGGTAAATTTTTGGGTAATTCAACCTCCATACAAGCGCATGGAGAAAGTTTAAGCTCATTACTACCCCTACCGATACCAACCGGCTCAGGCTCATAATAACTGCCAAAACAACCTGACAACATGAACAAACCAAACAAAACAAATACTTTAGCTATATTATTCATCTAAAAATCCTTACTTCAACTAACAAATACTTGTATAGATATTATGAACTTATACTCTTTTAGTTTAAATGTCTAACAGCTTAACTATACTTATCAACAAATTAGAATATTTCCACTTCAGCCTGAGAATATCTGACAACGGTAAAACCTAACGGGTTTAATAATCTGCGAGCCATAAACATTCTTTCTTTAATAAAATATGCGGTTATAGAAGCAGTCCAATAGCGTTCCTTTAATTCTGATTTTTTGACTTCATTACTGTGATCTGTAACCAACTCATAAGTTTTAAAATCTATTTTCCATATTGAACTGTTGTCTCCACCTTGTCGTTTAAGACTTATAATCTCAACCTCTTTTGAAACCGGATCTTGAAACATTGATTGCCAATTAGCGGCAATTCTTTTATAAAATGGTTCAAAAACTTCAAACGCTGATAAATAATGAACTATTCCGCCTGGAAACCAACGAGAACGCATTTCTATTGGATCATTAATAAATGTGTTTCGTAAAATTACATATTGACGAATAAAGGTTTCCATTAATTGAGTTCTTGATGACATATCAGGTATTATCGGTTCTTCACGTACAATCTTTTGAGAACTGTCTTGATTGATTATCAGAAAAGGCTCTACCGTTACCATCGGAGCAAGCCTAAACAGCGCTAACGATAAACAGATCAACAACAACATAGATAAAACAGATGTCATGATGTAAAAACGAGAAAGCCACATATAATATTTATGTTTAAAGCCTTCTGTTTCCTTGTCCAATTCTTCCAGAAACTCCGGTGTTTCTATGGAATTGGCGGTAATGGCTTTGTGCTGAACTCCTTGTTCTATTTGTTTGTTTATCATTGTTTTCCCTATATTAATAGTTTGAACAGTAAGGTGCATCTACAACATCTGATGAAGCATCTTCCCATGCCTTTTCATGAGTGTCAGCAGCAGCTTTATTGGCTTTAGCTGACTTAATTTTAGCATCAAGCTCAGCTTCGGTTGTTATCTCGTCTCCAATATTTACCATTTCATCACTATCTTGTTGAAGTCTGGCAATTATGTTTTTAAGAGTATCAACTCGCTCGGCAACAACAGGATTGTCCTCTGTTTTGATATTTTGTTGCAACGATTTGGCCTCATCTATAAGAGCATTTTTTATCTCATCTATACTACTTCTTACTTCATTGTATACTGCATCATCTGCAAGATTTATATCTTCCGCAGGTTCATATCCGAAATTTCTTAAGAAAGTTAAAAGTTCTGCCTGCTTTTCTTTATAATCATTTTCAGTTTCTTCCAATTGCTCTCTGGTCATCTTTTCGTTTTCTTTATATACCAGATAATTTCCTATTTGATTACGTGCAAATGGTGCGTTCTCCACCGAAGCTAAATCTTTTTTATGATTTTTACTGTCATCCATTTGTTTATCCTCTTTCCAAAGAGTATAAAAGGCATCATAAACATTATCTTTGAACATTAGCTGGTTATCACTGTTGATGGTCAGAAATATACCGAGTTCACTATATTTACAATTTGTGTCTGCCGTAGCATCTCCAGTACGAACATTAACTTTGTGCGCACCGTGATATATATGATTGTCTTTTATAGTTAATCCGTTACATTCATGCAAATCCGGACCGCCCATAACCGGTACATATTCTCCTTTAGCGTTAATATCAACAGCTGTATTACTGCCTTTAATGCGACATGGAAGAGTTCCTTGTCGGAAAAACATTTCGCTTTCACAGCCTAAAGTTAAAATTTTATCCATTGAAATAGGGGTTTCCACAAACGCAAAATCTCGTAAAATATATTTCCATGCCTGAGGAATTTCTCCACCATAATTCAAAAAGTCTTTATTGGAAATAGGAGTGTTGTCCTTGCCTCTCTTCTCGCTAATCGGTTTTACATTTTGAAAATCAACATCGTCAAAATGGAACATTTCTCTTATATTAGGTAAGTTTTGCTCAAACATTGCTTTAGGAGCTCTTAAATCCCTTGATTTTGCAGGATATCCTACAAAATAATCCTCCATTTCCGGTGTGGCATCAGCCAACATTGTTTTTGAAAAAATACTGATACTTGAAATGCTCGGCATTATTCCGCAATTAACACTTATTGTAAGAGCTCCGAGTTGTTGCATCATTTGTTGGTGAATGTTTACTATTTGCTGATGACTTTTCGGAGAATAAAGAGCATCTCCCATGTTCAATAATTGTCTTAAGGTTGCATCTATTACCGAATCCGCAATAGTATATAATCCGCTCAATGAAGACATTGCCGATTTCTCAATATCATTATATGCGGTGATAGCTTGTTTTGCTATTTCTTCATAGTCTACTTCTGCATCCGGATTAGCAGCCTTAAAATCTTTAATCAATTTGTTTTTAATGACGGAGATGAGTCTATCTTTAACTTGTGAATGTGATGATGTTTCTTCTTCACTTATCAAATCAAGAGCTTTATCTAAAAGTGTTTGGCGTTTTTTGGAAAATGCCACAGCCTCACTATTAACAGATAATTGCATACTTAATTTATATTCAATAATTTCTTCATCAAGTTTTTTTAATCTATCTTCTAATTTTGTTAATTCTGCTTCTTGTTCTTTTACTGTTTTTTCAAGTCCTTTTATATCTGATTCTTCTTTATTGGAAAGAGTGTTAGACGTAAACTCTTCAGAACGTTCAGAGAATGACACAACACCTTCAATCGGCGGACTATCCGGTGTAGGATCGTTTATACTATTCGGAAAAGTTTCCACATAGTTCACTTTATCTGAAATTGATTGTCCGGCATCTTCATGAGCTTTATCTCTGAGAGCAGACAATTTATCTAAATTTTCTTTGTGCTTTGCATTCAAAGCATCTATTTTGGCAGCAAGAGAATTGCGTTGTCTCTGTAAATCTTTTAATTTACTGTCATTAATCGGATCTTTTGCTATTTCGGCAAGTTCTGCCTCAAGTTGAGCAAACAAATTATATCTGAATTTTTGATACGGCGTTTCCGATATACTTAAAGTCTTTCCTTCAAAATAATCCGCAACAACATTTAAAACATCTGCAGTGATAAAAGATTTAAGATATGTTTTGATGTTGGCATACTTTTTGGTGAGATATTGATTATAAAAATTCTTTTCGTCAAACCACTTCAACCTGTTTTGGGATTTAGGATTTTTCCCCCATTCTGCAGGATTGGCTGCTAACATTTTAGAAACTTCTGCTCCAACTTGCCAAGAAATAAGATTTGAACGTCTGTTCTCTTCCGATTGTTTTTCAATATTCCGAGAGTTATTAATTGAAGCATCTTCTCTATCTAAAACATTTTTAGCAGCTGATGTATCAAATTTTGAGGTATCTCCGGAATCTTCTTCATAATCGAAATTAAGAACGGGAACATCTCCGCTATTAGTTTCTGCTGTTTTAACGGCTTTAATCGCCTCATAATATTCTTCTGCCCAGCCAAGAATGCCTCCGGCATTTTCTGGATCTGAACCATAGCATATTTCATTACATTCCTCAGGAGAACTTATGGTAAAATAACTGCAAACATAGTCTGTTGTACAAGCTTGTGCTTGTTTAAGAGCTTCCAGCGCTTCTTGATATCTTGTTCTTACATCTTCCACACTTTGTGCCGCCTGTTTATATGATTCCAAACTATTTAAACGATTATGAACTTCTTTTGCCAGACTGACTTTTTCTTCAAACGGAGCTATTTTATTAAGTTCTTCTATTTTATCGGCTTCATACACATAAGCATGTTTTTCCGGAGAATCCGGTGCAATATAAAACTCAAATTCAGTACTTTCGGAATTGTCATCATTTGGTGTTTCCGGAGTTGCAGATGCAAAAAACAAGTCATCTTGAACAGAATAATGAGATGACGCCATTATAATTTTATTTTCAATATCAAGCGATGCCTGCTCATCACCACTTTCTATTTCACTGATGTCTTCATAATCTTCGGGTTGAATATCCCTTATGGCCTTAACGGCAACCAATTGTGCTTTCAATGCCGTTATTTTAACCATAACCTGATAAAGATTATCAACAGCTTCATAGGCTTTTCCGATTATAAAAGCAGCATCATTACTGGCATCGGGAGAACCTATGCCACATTTTTCGGAATCACCGGTGATACAGGCTCTGGTTTCTTCTATTTTAGGAATAACAGTGTTATTTAACTCTTCTTCAACTACTCTGACTGCTGTATATATCTCCCACATGCTTTCTGCATAAAATTTATCACGATTTTCATTATATGCTTGCTTGATGATTGTATCATTGGACGGATACTCCAAAAGCACTTTACGGCTAAGGTCAAAAACATCTTCCACAGACGTGTTTTTATACTCTTTTCCTTTATAAATACAATTTTCAAGAGCCCGCTGTCCGGCGTTATCTTTAGATACATCAATTGCGGTACTTAAATTTCCTTCATAGACACTTTTTAATGCTGAAAAAATATTATTTGCATCGTTTGTTACTTGATTTTTCAAGCTTTGAACCTGTCTTCCCAAATCAGCAATTCCCTCCATTAAAGATGCTAATTCATCCGGAATATCAGGCATCGGACAAACAGGTACAGGAGGACATGCGAAAGGAAGAAATGCCCAACTTCCGGTTGGTGAAAACATTGCTAAAAATGCAGTTGTGAATAAAATTCGCTTTAGCATCAGAACATTCCTCCCCAATCATCATAACTACCACCATCATCACTATCTTCGTTATTATTTGTGCCAGCATCGCCGTTGTTATCACCACCATTATTATCTTCTGAAGCAGTAGAAGATGAACTTTCAGATGATGAATCTTTTTTTGTTTCCTCAATCTCAGTAACATAATTACAAAGAGAAAAATTGCCTTTGATTTCGTTTACGGCAAGACCTTTATAATTGCGAACTTCCATTGCGGTTTGAACCTTCATATCCGCAATCATAATACTTATCATATCTTTCATGATATCTAATTGACGAGATAATGTTTCTCCCAATGCATTAGAGGCTTCAGACTCTCCTGGTGCCGTATCTGCAAGATCGGCGTTGGACTCTATATCTTCTTTCATAATTTCTGATTTATCTCGAATAGAAGCTATTTGAGCAACGCTGGAGGTGACTGCAGACTGCATTTGTTGTATTCTGGCTGTTTTGATTGCTATTTCTTCTTTGATAGATACAACGGCATCACTGGTTGCTAATTTTTCAAGATTCTCTTTAATCAATTGATCTGCCGTTTTACCATCACTAACAGGTATCTGAGTAATCACAAGTTGAGCCAATAAAATTGAAAGTTCATTGATCTGAGCATTTATGTCATTAATTTCCGGCTCATATTTACCATCTAATTCATCGAGCAAATTATTTTGCTCAGCGACATCTTGCTCTAATTGTTGCTCGATTTCAACTATTTGGGCATTGGCTTTTTCGGCATTAACAGTATCACCTTTGGTTAAAAGCACATCTGCATTATTTTTAAGAGCAACAATTTTACCGTCAGCTTCTGCCTTGAGAAGCTCTATTTGATCATTTATTTCTTTTTCTTCTTTTTCTTTTTTCTTGTCAATTGATACTTTTTGAGCTTCAAGTTTTGCAATTTTTCCTGAAATAATTACAGACTGAGCATACGGACTGGCTTCAAATTTTTCTTTAACTTTATTATAAAGTTTAATAATCTCATCTTTTAACCCTTTTACAAACTTAACAGCATTTTTAGCGAATTCAACACCCTTACCGACAAATTTTCCGAATTGTGAATTTTGAATTTCTTCTAATATTTCCTCAGTTTTAGATTTGATGTTTTGAATGGTACCGGTGATTTTTGATGCAGTCTTGGCAATATCAAATTTCAAAAAGAATGCTGAGGCATCAGGTGTTGCAAAAGTCATTGCAAATACCAGAAAAAAACAACATCTCAGATATTTTATCGTTCTTTGCATGCTATTTCTCCTCATCAGTATCTTCTTCTGTTTCTAAACTGATAGCAACATTGTTAATGGTTTGAAGCCCTTCAAGATAATTAATTGCCCCTTCTAAAACAGCTATGCGCTTGACGTTTAATGCAATATTTTTTACATAATTTTTTACTTCGTTTTGAAGAACTGAGTTGTTGTCTTTGGATAATGATGATAATTTAGACATAAGGGCTTTACCTTCACCATAAATTTTTTGTACACCACCGGGTAGAGGAATAGCTCCTGAAGATGAATTAGTGGCAGGCAGTGTTCCTACCATTTGAGCTCTGGTAGATATGGCTTCAGCATATAATTGTGTGGCTGATTGCGCCAATAACTTACGGGTCTTTTCTGTCCAATCAGTAACTGTTTCTGAATTATCTCTTACCGGAGTATTTTCTTTGATAATAATATCGGTATTACTGTTAACATCTTGCGGATCTTTGATGTAGGATGGAATATCCAAAGCTATTGCATCAGAGGCGATTAGCACAACCGCTGTTATTGCAAATATCTTTGTAAATAAAATTTTCATACCAAATACTCCTACCATTATGCAGTATAATTAAACTGCTTCTCTAATATTGAGACATATTTTTTTCCGATAAAGATATTGTTATATGTATATTTATCAAGCAAATCTTTTCCGGAATCAATTTTCTGCTGTATATCGTCAGCTTTTGATTCTATTTCTTCTTTAGCGTCTTCAATTTTTGATCTGATTTTTGCTAAACGTCTTTTTTTAGCTTCAATTCTTGCTTTAACCTCTCGGCCTCTTTCTTGTAATCGTTGTAAATGTTCCAGTTTTTCTTTTATTCTTTCCTCTTTGGCTTTTAATCTTTGTAAATGTTTAGTATTTATGTTTATATCTCCCAATTTTCCGACTTTCTCGGTAATAAATTGTTGTGCCATTGTAGAATATGTTTCATATTGTGTAGTAATTTCTTTTAAGATACCGTTTGCTGTATCTACAATATTCACAATCCAATCAGTGGAAGCATGGCAATTGTTGTTGCTGAAAAGCAACAACATCATTGAAAGCCATAATATTTTCTGCCACTGTTGCATCTTAACTCTCCAATCAGCTTTTATTCTTACGATTAGTAATGTCATATTGATAGAAGTTGATCATGTTATCCAAATCTAATGAACCGGTGTATGCTTCTATCTGCCTAAGCGAGTTTTTTGCAGTTTGTGCGGATAATCTGATAAGTTGTCCTTGCAATGATCTGACGTCTACTCCGGGCTTACCTTCCGGCATGGCAGGACTTCCTTCTTTTGCTTTAAAACCACCATTAACAACTTCTGTTTGGATATCTTCATAATCTCCGGCTTGAGATTTCAGGTTAAGAGCCACCTCTAATTTGTTCTTGTTTAATTGGTGTAAAATCTCATCTCTTATGACATTAAATCCCTCTTCTTCCGTAATATTTGCAAGTGTGGTTTTACATTTATCCAGTTTAGCCAAGTCCAATGCCGTTTCGCTATCTAATCCACATGTCAGAGCCATTCTTCTGGGAATGATAAATATTCCATCAGCCGAAGTTCCGTCATCTTTTCCTATTGAATCTGCCACTTTTAAATTCGCAAGTTCTTCTTCAGTGAAGTTGCGAAACATATAATTTTGATAATTGATAATGGTCTTAAGTGCTAATTTAGTACTATAAATTTTGAGCAATGTATTCATTTGCAGATCTATTCCTTTTGCCAACTCTATAATATTAGCATAAGTATCCGTTTTATTTGTATCCGGAGCATATTGAACCGGTTCCACAAAATTTTTTTCAAAACCTTCTGCATCATTTACCAATTTTATGGAATCTGCCACCATTACAGATGCAAAAGAAACCATCGTATCTCTCATAACTTTAGGAGCATCATAGGGGTTAAGTGATTGCTCTTTTCGACGTTCTTCATTAAGTCTTACAAGACATTCATTTACAGCATCTTCTTTTAATGCATCTTTGGAACTTAAATTGTCACAAAACATAGACAATTGCTTGGGAATGATAAATGTTCCGTTTACATCTGTTCCACCATCGGGTAGCGATAGGGCCATAGCAAATGCCATGTTATCCTGATGTTTGATTGTTGAGGCATACATCTTACTTTCCGCTATATCATTGTAGGTATATTGGTCAAGAACATCCAATCCCTGATCAAATTTACCTTTAATCTTCTCAGCCTTCTCTACCCCTTCTTCTATTTTTGCCTTATATTCGGCGTACATTTGAGCGTATTCTTCTGCTCTTGCCCGATATTCATTTACTTTTTTTATGATTGCTTCAGCTTTTTCTTTGTTTTTGATAATGTACTCTTGCACGGTTGCAGCAGCTGTACCGATTGCTGCCGCAGTTTTTTGAACAGTAATCATCGCATTAATTACTGTTTGAGATTGTTGAATTTGAGTAAACCATTGCTTGATGGTTTTGATAAGGCTCCAATTATCTATTGCTGGTATTTGTGCATGAGAAACAGTCGGAAGCTGAACACAAAAAAATGCCACTAAGATAGCTCTAAGAACTATGTTTTTAATCTCTTTTTTCATATTATCCTCCAAACCGCTTCTAATAATTCAGTATATCATGTTTATGTATCAGCTCCAAGCAAATAGTCACAAATTTCTAAATATTTAAATATTTTGTAACAAAGTTCTCTTCGCCATATTCTTTAATCAGTTCCTCAACCAATAATACATTTTTACGACCAGAGTTATATAAGCGCAAGTAGGGTCCCAATCCGCTTAAATCTACGTCTAAAATAACAGATTCACCTGTTGCCGGCCGAGATAATAAAATTGCATAAGGAAAATCTCGATAACTCTTACCAAAAATAAAGTCTGTTTCTGCATTGGTAAGATTCCAGTTCTCATAGTCTTCTATGGTTGCTTGCGGATTTCGGAAGAAAATAACCGTTTGGCATTGTCCTCTGATAACTTCTCCCACGCCTAACCTATCTATAATGTTTGGTTGTTGGAACGCACATAAATATGCCTGACGTTTTTTACGCCCTTCTTGTAAACCGATAACAAAATAATCTCTAAACATCGGGTGTTTGAGCATGGGGGCGGTCTCATCTATCATAATCAGAGAAGGAACACCGGTTTCTCCGGTTTCAGATTGAATACGATGCATAATATAGCTAATTACGGCAGGAGCTAATGTTTCATCTTCAAATATATGAGTAAAGTCAAAAGCCATAAATCTTTTGGATTTAAGATCAAGACTATCTGTATCACCATTAAAAATGTTGCCATACTGATCAGGATTAATCCATTTAAACAATTCTCTACGCATGTTGCCTGTTGGTGAAAAACAACTCTTATAAAGATTAGTCATCAAACGCTCACTTGGGCGTAAATAATCAAATGCGGTGGTTACCGCTCTGGCAATTTCTTTTTCTGAAACGGCATCATCTACTAATGTTATGGCTCGCATCCATCGACGTAAAAATGCACGATTATTAGCATTATTTTCACAGTCAAACGGATTCAATGATACGTTCTTTTCATCACCTTCAAAGCCTACATAAGCTCCTCCGATTGCTCGAGTAAATATCTCGGCACCACGGTGTCTATCAAAGAAAAATACTTTAAGATCATGGTGGCGCATTGCCTGACCGGCAAGAAACGTCAATAAGGTGGTTTTACCTTGTCCGGTAGGACCGATGATACAACAGTGAGCAACAGCAGAATCCTCGCCGGAAACATGAAACTGGAATCGATATGCCGAACCGGAGGCCGTACGAAAAACCGTAATCGCTCCTTTTCCCCAATCACTTTTACCAAATCCTTCTGACGGTTTATCAAAACAAATGGCTGCAGCAACTACTCTTGATAAGTAACGATACGTTCTGGGTAAAGCCTCATATGTCGGGAATTGGTTAAAAAATGTTGCCTGTGTAACCCACCCCTCTCTAACAGGAGTAACACCAAACAAGCGACAAATTCGTTGGACTTCACTTTCTCCAAAATCTATCTCCTCTTTAGTCTCTCCTTGTAATATTATGGCCATTGCATATTCAGTAAGAGCCTGATGGTTAGCATCGCTATCTTCTATTGCTCCCAAAACTTCACTATATTGATTAATCACATCACCGGAGAAACTGGTCATCATCGCCATACGTTGTTGTTGCATCAGTAATGCTCGTGCTTGCGGTTTAAAAATCGGACGAACATTGTGCAATAAAACCAATTCGCTATCTATTGAAAGAAGTGATGTGACCATGCTCTCATCCATATAGTCTCCCGAAGAACGAATCCCCATAGCTGCGGCATATTTTTCTTTATCTCCACTAAAGAAACGAATAAGTCCGTTTTCTCCGGTAAAGTGGATATGATCAGCTGTAAGCAACTCATTAAGATGATAACCCTCTGCCCCATTGATTTTCGGTTGAGGTCGGGTTATCGGACTGCAAATCTTTGCATACACAGAGAGCGGTCCGTCTTCTGCCGGACTTCCCTCTGCTTCATAAAGGGCGGATATTCCATAGTCATTCAATGTTGCAATGAGGGATTGAGATGCATAATTCAAATCCTTCAAATTATCATCTCTATCAATTACGGAAAGCACAATATAGTGGGTGTTGCTATAAATACGGTTAAGGTTTGCACTCCATGTATTGTCTATAACTTCAAGCAATTCATTTTCAAAATCTTTTTTATTGTCTTCTAAAGCAACTCGTTCTCTCAAGGTAATTATACGGCAAGTAATCTGAAGATCAGACATACCATCAATCCAAGCTTTTCTGGCCTCCATCATAGAAAGAACCTTTTCGTCACTGACAAAAGCCAAATCAATACCGGTAACCTTAAATATTCTTGCCAAAGACCCATTATAGCAACGAATCGTCATACCATCTGACAACAATTTATTAAACGGCAAAAAGTCTGAAACTCGAGATTCTCGCGGTTGAGGCAAAACCATATGCCCAAACTTAGTCGCCCAGAATCCGGCAAAAGCCGCAGCTGAGACAAATCCGATAGCAGCAACGATAACCTCTAACGTTGTCAAACCTTGCACAAAAGTGCTAAAAAAATCAAAATCAGGGTGCAAATTTATTCCCCTTTACTTTATATAAGTTGTTAGATGTTTTGGCAGCCTGCCCATAAGCTTGAATCATCGCTGAAATGTGCGGTTCTTTTAAACCGATACCAATACAAATCAGGTGCCCGATAACTATTGATGTCATAAACCACAAAGGATTGGCTTGCACAACTCCGACAAACATAAACATTATCGGAAATTGAATACCCATATTAAGAAGCGTAGGCAAAAAAGGCCCCCACATTATTTTAGGAGGATTAGCTACAGCTTTGAGAATAACTTCACGCATACTTACAGGCTCTGCAGATATAGTTAAAACAAATATATGATACCCTTATGTTTTTTTTATGCAAGCTTCCTAATACTTTTATCCATCTGTTTTTAGAATCCGAACACAAGTGTACATATAGCTTTATGATAGCGTTTTTTTATGAATAATGAGTTAAAATTTTAAACACAAACAAAGAGAGATGCCTCTCTTTGTTTGATTTATTTTGAAAATATCCGGATCAATTAAAATACATTGAGAAAACGCCCGAGCGTATTTAATGCACTATCAATGCCTTTTCCGATGTCACCCAACGAATTCAACATAAAGCTTAGGGCATCTCCAGATGAAGCACCTTTATCATCTTCACCGCTATTCAGACCCCAATTATCTCCAATATGTTCAGCATTGTTATCGACCGTTGTTTTAGCTGAACTGATTGTGTTAAGAGCTTGCTGAATATTTTGACTAATCTCTTGCAATGCATCTACTGTTTTTTTGGGTTTAAGAGGATTAATTTTTTTGATTGCAGCAGCAATATTTTGGAAATTTTGCTCAATCCCATCTCCGGATACTCCCAATGTTTTGGCTGTATTTTTAACAGTATTGATTGTATCGGTAACATTTTCTATAAAATCAAGTATATCACCTACACACTCAACAATTCCGCCACTTTTACAAAATCCACTATCATTAGTTGTCTCCTCAGGAGGATCTTGTGGCTCTACAATATCCGGAAGCACTGTTGGGTCCGGTGGTGTCGGAATATATTGAGCAACAGTTGGAACAAATTCATAACTGGCATCACCCAAAGCTTTGCTTGAAGCAAAGTCATTTTCGATATTATCGCCAAATGAATTTATTTTTTTAACCTTTATCCCTGCATCAATATGACCATCTGCAATATCCCCATCATTATTTGGATACACCATATAGTCTATTAAACGCCCCATGTTGGCAACCAAGAATAAACCGATAGAAATATTAGCAAACCATTTCCAGCTTATTTTGTTAAATATGGCTGCAAAAGCAAAACCAACCAAACCAAACGCTCCAAAAAGATATACAAGCGGACGCAATCCCATCAAAATTCTGGCTGCACGACGAGTTATTGTATTAAACACATCTTCATTGGCGTTGTAAACATCATAAACCGTACCCTCTCCGGCCATAAAGAACTGCCCTTGAGCCTCAGGCCCTAAAGTTTTCAAATATTCATCATATGCAGCTTTTGCGTTTTCACTTTCTTTTTTAGCTTGTTCCCACGCTTGTTTTAGCGTATCAGCCTCCTTACAAACCTTTTCCATAAGTGCTTTGCCTGCGTTGGTTGTAAAGGTCTTAGCTTTTTCACAATTGGCAGCAGCTTGTTTGTATCGATGATTTAGTAGGTTCGCTTCTCCCTCTAAAGTTTCATAAGAGCCTTTTTTACCTCCGGCAGGTGCGACTTCAGGATTTGCACCTACAAAGGCATTAAGCTTATTATCAGCGTCAAGTTTTGCAGCATATTCACTGTCTGCTATAGATTTAAGCATAGCCAAGTCTTCTGCATAATCGGATAATCCTCTCATACAATCTTGCGGTTTTTCTTTTTTTGTACAATCAAAAGCTGCCTGGTAATATGCTTTTTCTTTTTCTTCATATTCATCTTTAGCTAATTCATATGCCGTATTTGCAAAATCTGCTTCTTCTTTTAATTTATCATACTCTTTTTTTAGTTTTTCAATATCTTTTTTAGGCTCTTCTTTATTTGAAGATGAATCCCCGTCACTATTATTACCGGAACCATTTCCGGATCCGTCACCAGCTCCTCCGGTACTATTACCTCCACTTCCGCCAGTTTCATCAGGATATTTTTCCTCATAATTATGAATCGCATCTTCTGCGGTTCTCATTTTGTTTTGTGCTTTCTGGCATTTTTCTTCGTTATAATTACTACCGCAAAACTTGCCAATATCATTTTTGGCATCTTCAAAATCTTTTTTTGCCTTATTATATTTTTTTTCTTCTTGTTTTTTTTCTTTATCCTCTTGCCTTTGTTCATCCTTATCTCTTTTTCCCTTGAGATCATTAACTTTCTCTACGGCTTTTTCATAGGTTTTGGTGGCATCAGAACAGGCTTTTTGAGCACTTTCCTTCTCTTTACCAAGCTGATTATCCAAAGCCTTTAACTGGGTTTGATATTCATTATCAACTGCATTTTTTTTATCATTCCACTCCTTTTTCAACCCTGCCAATTCTGTATGTAACCCTGCGCACTCTACACTGCATACATCTACTTTTTTTTGTAAGTCATCAACTTTTGTCTTATAAAAACTATTGATGTTAAACATATCTGTGCTTCTTTTACTATCCAAAGGAGATTTTGCTTCATTGTACTTTGTTTCTATATCGGCACTGATTTTACAAAGTTTTTCTTTTTCTCTTTTCTTTTCTGTTGCATCTGCTTCAGCGGCAGCAATTTCGTCATCGGTTACATCTGCCGCATAAGATACACTAACAGGAGGCAACGCAAACACTAACGCCAACATCATATTCAGACATATTTTTTGAATATTCTTCATGGTTCCCTCCTATGGTTTATTAGCAGATTAACCGTATCTGCGAATCCTTTTTATTTTAGTATATCACATAAATTACTTATAAATTGTTACAGTTTTTTGATTTTTTGATTGATTTTGCTTTTTGAACTATAAGAACCTATCTTCTGTTATTGTTGAAAGGATATATTTGAAAACATTAAAAATAAAAACACCTATTCCTTAAGCGTGTCCGCTATCATGTCTTGGGTAAACGTTTCACAGCCGACAACCATATTGATAATCTCTCCGGTACTGGCAATTACAACCAATGAAATCATTATTGCACCGAGCCACTTCCAATTAAGATTTCCAAAAAAGCCTCCAACCGCAACACCGATTATACCAAATCCGGCAACAACATATATCAAATCTCTAAGACCATTGTATATCTTTTGACCGGTTAGGATTAAACCCCTAAACAATCCGGTATCTTTACCCGGGCAACCGGAAATATCACTAATTTTGGCCTGAGGATTGGTTCCACCACCCTCAACAGCTCCAACGGGAGAAAAATAGGAATAAGCGGCAAGAAATAACATTACCATCAACACTAACCTGAATATGTGTTTGAGGTTAAACATTTTTGCCTCCCGTTTACGTTCTATTATTAAATATCAACCACTTAATGACAGATGTTTAATAATAGTTCAGCTTGGACCGCATGAAAGCAGTCCAAGCTGACAAACAAATTAGTTATCGCCAATAGCACTACCTGAAGATTCACTAAAGGTATCACCATAACGTGATGTTGTAGTATCACCGGTTGCATAAGTTACAACAGAACCGGCTGCAGCCAAGATACCCAAACCCACAGCAAGAGAGGCAAACCATTTCCAGTTAATCTTACCAAAGATAGCTACAAAAGCCACACCTACAAGACCAAAACCACCAACGATAAAGATGATTGTTCTTACTGCTTTAAAGGTATTTACACCCTTTGATGCAGCCAAAGACATTACGGTAGCACCGGAAGATGAGCCTGCGGAACTTTGAGCCAAAGCATCACCGGACATACCGAGCAGAGCAAATACTGCTACCATAAACAATGTCCAAAAATTATTTTTAATAAATTGCATAGTTCTTCTCCTTAATATCAATGCAAAACTCTGTATACTCTTTTAGAATAAACCATTTTTGCGGTAATTTCTAGCAAAATAGTTTATAAATCAAAAAGGTTAACATATTGTTTACACTTGCAAAAAATGGCTGTAACAAAAAATTCATACTGATTAAACAATGGTTAAGAGCTTTTAATCTTCATAAATATGTTAAGAAACGAATCAACAAGTTGTGTATATTTTTAGGGGACTCTTGCCAAGAGTCGCATTTTGATTTATCAAGTGTTTAGAGGGGTTTTGTTTTATGCAAAAAACAAGTTTAAAAGCTTTTGTTTACAGTTTTTCGGTATCTTTGTTTGCGATATTTGCTGCAAACGGAGTATATTCTCATTCCGTAAAAAAGCCTTACGAAACAAAAATCCCCAGCAAAAACATCACCCTATTTCTAAAATCAACAACAAACGGCAACGCTAACAGTGCCGTACCGGTAAAAAAAATCGCTTTAAATATTTTGCCGGACATTCAACCTATTGTTGATGATATCAGTATTGACAATACTAAAATCATAATGGCTGATGCTGATATTCCGCTTGACGCTTCTATTCCTGAAATCTTTAAAACAGAACCCGATATAAAAATCAGCGTCCCCTTAAGCATCAACAATACAAACTTAGAAAAACCAAAGGTTATAGCTAAAAAAGCCAAACTGGAAATCAGACCGCCGGCTTTAGAAACCAAAACAGTTGAAAAAATCACAATTCCATTAGAGGTTCCCAAGTCTGCGATTATCGCCAAGGCAAAAACAATAAAAATAGCGGAAAACACTGCAAAAGTCGATACTTCCGAAAAAATTACCACATCAAAAGATGTGCCAGTACCTTTGCTTCCTATCGAGAAAGGCAAAAGCAACTACTTTGATGACAACGTTAATGTACGCATAGGTGAAACATCTGAATTGCATCATATCGCTCTTACTGATACCAAAGCATCTATCAACAGTATGAACGTCAGTGAGAAAGACCTTTCTAAAAAAAACCAAAAAGCAGAAAAACCCCAATGGGAGACCATGTCTGAAAAATACCCCAACACTCAATCAGCATGGTTGGTAGCAAAAGCGGAAGGGGCTGTTAAAAATCAAAAATTAGCAGAAACAGATGCGTTCAACAATAAAATCGATATCAATACAGCACCTCCAAAAGGTGTTCAATTAGCAGCGAACACTGTGCAAAATTTGCTAATCCCAATACCGGAAGATATCTTAAATGAAGAAGATCTTATTCCAGACTTATCTATTGATCCCGACAAAGATGTAAAAGAAATAAAGGTTGTGAACGAGGTAGAAAAAAACGAAAAAGCAAGCAATAACGACAATAATAATAAAAATAAATTATTATCATCTCTGTCTTCCATGTTTAACAAGGAAACGAAGGATGTTGCAAAAAATAAAAACAAAAAGCCCGACATCTTAAAATCAATAAAAGCAAAACTATCCAAACCATCTTCAATCGGTAAGATTATGCCTACGGAAATGAGACTTTCATTCCAACCAAACAGAGCTGAGATATCCGGACAAACATTGAGATGGGTTCAAGCTTTTGCTAAAAATATAGCCAACAACAACTCCTCTATCTTAGAGATACGGATTGATGGCACCAGTGCAACAGCTTTACAACAAAAACGTCTAAATCTGTTGTATAACATATTAAACAATAAAGGCGTTGAAGCGCACAAAATCAACACAGTTTTCACACAAAGAGAGCCAAATTCTTTTGTGATAAGAATTATAAACCTAAAGGATAACAAAAATGAAAGTTTAAAGAATAAACTGGCCGCAACCAGATACCAGCAATGGTAATAAGTATTTGGTGATGCTTGATTATTTAATTTTCAGTATGTATGATAGGAACAACATTATGACAAAAAACAGACAAGGAACAAACAAAATGACTAGCAACACGATGCGTAAGTTGTCTTTATTGACCTTATTTTTGTTAGCCGGATGCGGCCATTTGAACATGTTTGATACAAACAACAATCAAACTGAATACGTACCTTATAACGGTAGAGATGCTTTTGTTCCTCCTCAAACATCGGGATATACACAATCACAAATGTTGGCTGACAACAACCCAACCAACTATCGTCAAGTTGCTGCCGATTACAGAGAATTCGGTGAACGTGTACCTTCTGATCAAACTGTTGTAACCAGTGGGTTTGGTAGCAACTTATCTGCCGCCATTCCACCGACAATAGAAGAAGAAGTAAGCGAGTATGAAGAAGAAATTAACGCCGCAATTTCTGATGCCGAAAATATTGATGAAGAAACAGAGGCTCAACAGTCAGCAACCGATGATCCCGTAGAAGATTGGTTGGCCCAAGAAGGATCCACATTGAAAGGATTGTTAACTGACTGGAGCGAAAGAGCCGGTTGGAGATTAATATGGAACACTAATCGGAATTATACCCTTTCAGCCGGAGCCATGTTTAGAGGGAGATTTGCAGATGTCAGTTCTGCTTTAATAAGAACCTTTGCCAGAGCAAGACCTGCCCCGATAGCTACTTTTTATAAAGGAAACAGAGTTTTGGTTGTAGAAACAATGGAGGATGAGAATGCATTTAATTAATTGGAAAAAAGTTAGCCTTGGAATGTTGGCAGCAACATTAGCGGTTTCTTGCTCCATATCTACTAATATGGACGCAACTATTGAAAGAGAAATTGATGCTGCGTCAAAATTAAAGGAAACAGCCAAAATCCCAACTAAAATAGCAAATCAGGATTTGATTAAGGTTAAAGATGATATATGGCTTGGTGATACCAGTGAAATTGAATATGAAGGCGAGCCATTGCCATCTTATCTGGAAGGAAAAAACGGAATTACATTAGTTAGTAATCGCCCTATTACACTTTTTGAAATAGGCGATATGATTAATAAAACGACATCTTTGGGTATTCGTTATGCTCCTCAATTGGAAAGTGATGTTAAAAGCAAAGGTGCGGCTAATAAACCAACCGCAGAAACAATTAACTCAGATTGGGCCGAACCGGATAAAATGTTGGTATCTTATCAGGGGCCTTTAAGCGGATTGCTTGACGAAATATCTTCACGTTTTGGTATTTGGTGGAAATATGAAAATAAAGAAATTCATTTTTACAAATTCATTACCAAGACTTTTGTAATTTACAGCCTTCCATCAAAACCAAGTTTGTCTGTGACCGTAGGCGGAAGCCAAAGCGGTGGCGGAGGAAGCTCTGCCGTCAACCTGAGCAACAGTGCAGAACTTGAAGTTTGGGGTAATATAGAAAGAGGAATCAACTCCATTATCGGAGAAGGTTCAAAATTAACAATGTCTCCCGCTGACGGAACAATCACTCTGACAGCAACTCCCGACGACATTAAAAAAGTTGCAAAATACGTTAATGAACAAAATATTCGTTTATCCAGACAAGTTGCAATCAGTGTAAAAGTTTTGCAAGTATCTATTACCGATACCAACAATTACGGACTTGATCTTAAAGCAACTTTTGCTGATGGTGTAACATCTATGGGTGTGGTCGGATCAACCAGTGTAGCAACTTCGGGAGGTCTGGCTAATGGTATGACTTGGGGTATCTTGAAAGACAATTGGTCTGCAGATGCAGCTGTTAAAGCATTGTCTCAAAGAAATACGACAGCATTGGTTACTAGCGGAACAGTAACAACTCTCAATAATAAACCGGCACCAATTCAAGTAACACAAAAACAAAATTATATTGCCGAAATGACCAAAACAAACAGCGGTACAGATGGCAATAACTATGATATATCAGTAACAACAGAAGAAATCGAAACAGGATTTACTCTTGATGTGTTACCGAGAATCTTGGAACATGGCAGAATGCTTGTAATGTTTAACATGACTTTATCTGATCTTGTGGCTTTGGAAAAGGTTGAGTTCGGTTCTGCCGATGAAAATCAATACATTCAAAACCCCAAAGTTGAATCAAGAGCATTTTCACAAGAAGTAGCTTTAACTTCCGGAGAATCCCTAATTCTTACAGGGTTTGAAAAAGTTGATAACGCAACGTCAAAAGAGGGCACAGGATCTGCCGATAACTCTTTGCTTGGCGGTTTTGCCAATGCAGAAAAAGATCGTAGTATCTTAGTTATTATCTTAACTCCTGTGGTTCTGGAATCACCGTTATCACCGGAAACAAGAATGTCTATGAATTAAAAGAATAAAAGGAGACGCAGGTGCTTGAAGATGCCAAATTGCTAGAAGATGATATTGACGGTTCCACAGGCCAAAAAACTTGGGGAGCATCAATTACAGTTGATGGCGTATCTTATGCTACCAGCTTGTTTTGGCAACCACTCCAAAATGCCAGTGATCCGTTTCAAGAAGTAGAAGAAGCTTCAGCCGGCGTTTTGGAAGGTGCCGATTTATTCTGCATTAAAGGTGGAAAAGCACCTCAATTTGGTATTTGCGTATCTCAAGAAGGATACAAAAGCGGACAAAATGTTGCTGCAGTTGCATTATCAACAGCTCTTTCAAATATCGGGTCTTTTATTGCGGTATTTAAAACTGATGAAGGCTGGTGGTATACATGTATTCGTAACGATATTATTCTTTCTGATGGTGATATGTTGTTCCTTAGTGAAGAAGAAGCTAAAGAACAATTTATGTCAATGCTTGCGGTTCCGGATTGGGGTAAGAAAATTGCTCCCAAAGAATGGGGACTTGAAGATACCGAAGAGCTTGATTTGGTTGAGATTATGGCCAGAGGAGCAAAATCAAGACTTCAGAAAATCAGAGCCCTCAGAGGTACAAAACTGTTTTTGGTTGTTGCTGTTTCCGCAGTGGTTGGAATTTGGCTGATATCAAATTTGGTAGATAAGCTCTTTTTAACACCTACGGTACGGCCGGTAGTTGTGCCGATAAAACCGAAAGCTCTGCCTAAAGCGGCAGCTCCTGTACCCGTAGAACCCAAACCTTGGGAAAAAATGCCTGATCCGAAAACTGTAATGAAAAATTGTTATGACGGAATTGTGGAACTTAACAGAATTTTACCCCCCGGTTGGGTTATCGGTCAAATTTCTTGCACTAACAATACGGTTGCTACCAGTTGGAACAGAAATATCGGACGTGTTTCTTGGGCAAGAAAGGCTTTGGAAGAATCTGGAGCAAAGCTCTCAGGATACAGTTTTTCGGGTAATGGAAACAGTTTAACTGCAACAAAAGCTCTTCCTGCTCCGGAGCAAAGAAATTCTCCGCCGCAATTCAATATTACAGATTTACAAAATGAAATAAATGACACATTTCAATCAATAGGCGTAGGAATTAATCTGGCAATGGATACACAAACTTCTCCGGCGGGATTAGTATATAGACGCTTAAAATTCACACTTTCTTCCGAATATTCTCCGTTAACATGGATGGAAATGTTAACAAAATATTCAGGACTTGAGATTAAACTGATAAACTATGATCCGCATAACAAATTATGGCAATATGAGGGAGCTATCTATGTTTTTTAATATAAATAAAATTATTACAGTATCTGCTTTAGCTATATTAGCTACAATGGCAACTGATGTACAAGCTCAAGGTTTGGTTACTCTTTCTGAAGAAGCTATGTTTGATGAGGACGATAGCAAAAAAGCAGCTCCTATCGAAGCTCCTAAAACGGAAAGCGGAGATGATGCTCTCGGAAACATTGCCGTAAAACCGAAAACGTCTTCTGTTCCTGAAACAAAACCGGTAGAAAAAGAAGAACCAACACCTAATATTGTTCCGGATAAAAATGTTGTTCCGGTAGTAAGTTCCGAACCTAAAAAATCTGTTGCAATTAATGATGACACCTCATCTGCCGATGATGATGAAGTTTTCTCTAAAATGTCTGATTTGGAAAAACAAACAGCAGTACTTAATTTGGAGCTCAGAAAAGAACGAGTAAAAAATGAAATTGAAGCTTTGAAAAACCAACGTAAACAAGCCAGACAACAAGAACAAGATCAGGCTGAAGAGAAAAAACGTAAACAAATAGAATGGGAAAAAGCTCAAGAACAAAAAATTTTAGAAGAGCAACAAAAACTGAGAGAGTTAGATATTCAATTTGAAAAAGTACGTCAAGAAGTTTTGCTTAATTCCTATAAAAACGAAATGCTTAAAGTAAATCAGGAATGGATTGCTCATGAGGCTTCTTTATATAAGCAAATTGATGACTTAAAGAAAGAAAAACAAGATATTTATGATGATATGAAAAAGAAGCTCACAACCGTGAAAAACAATATCAACACAATTATGAATAATTCTGATTCATTAATTGCTGCTTATAAAAATGAGTTAGAAAATAAAGATTTACAAATCTCCGTTCTTAGAGCTAGAAATGAAGCTCAAGAACGAGAGTTGGAAAAAAGGAATCCATTTGCAGCCGGCGCAACTCCTACCGCCACAAGCAGTGAAACATCACCGGAAACCGATGAGATTGAGGTTGATGAGCTTGAGCTGATAAATCAATATGCGGTTATGGAAATCAGAGGCCAGAATGGAGAGTTAATCGCAAAATTAATTAATCAGGACGGAATGCCTTTTTATGTAAAGAAAGGAACTTCTTTGCAAAGCGGACACACAATTACGGAGATTACATCAACATATGTAAAAGCAGAAAAGAACGGATTTGTTGATTATCTTTACTTTGCGGCAGGCGGTATATTACCTAAAGAACAGCCGATGAGTCCGATTACTCCTGCCGGAGTTGCTGAGGAAGGTCCGGGAGCTGTATCGACCACTAAAAAAGGTCCTTCTTTTGCAGCAAGTATCGGAGTTCCCGGAATGGGAAAATCTATGATGGCCAGGTAGGATAAATGGTGGCAGATTCCGATAATACAGAAAATGAAAATGCAGATATTTCGGCATCGGAAGAACTTTCCGGTGCCGATGGTACTTCTGCAGAAAAACTTTCCGGATCAGAAAAAGAAAAAAGATTGTCAATTGCCGATACATATTTTTCTAACGGCAATCGATTATTGACACTTTCCGGATCATCATTGGTTATTAATGATGATACCAGACGTCTTTTGGCCTTATTTTCTGACGGACGTTTTTTGGTATCTGAAAGCCACAAATTTGATGGACGAGTTCTCAGCTTTGAGGTTTTGGCCAGAAAGAAAAAGTTGGCAATTCAGAAACCAACTTATGTTTCTCAAAACGAAATTAATGCAATTTACAGCATCGGAGAACGTGCACAAGCATCTGTTGACGCTAGTGAAGATACAGAATTAGACCAGCTCCAGATGCAAAAGGACTTTGTGAACGTGATTGCCAGAGCTGCGGGGCAAAAAGTTTCTGACGTTCACGTTATTGTTGCGGACAGTACTCAAATTATGTTTCGTGTAAATGGTATGATGACGACCGAAATGGAATATAACAAAGATTGGGGAGAGGCTTTTGTGCGTGCGGCATTTGCTTCTGCAGATGTGTCTGACTCTAACTATGCTCAAAACGAATTCCAAGCGGCCCAAAAACTCGGCTCAACTCCTTTGCGCGGATCTAAAGGTAAATTAATGTTGCCCCATAACGTATTGGCTATTCGTCTGCAATTTAATCCGATTGCTTTCGGATCACAATATTTGGTAATGCGTTTGCTTTATGCCGATGATAACCCTGATGGTTCCGGCGATTTGACTGCTCTCGGTTTTGGTGAATTTGAAGAAAATTTATTTTATCGTTTGCGTGCAGTTCCGGTTGGATTGAATGTTATTGCAGGACCTACCGGATCTGGAAAGTCAACGACTTTACAACGTAATATGATTAAGCTTCTACAAGAAAAAAACTATGAAATTAATCTGATTACAGTGGAAGATCCTCCAGAGTATCCTATTCCCGGTGCAAGACAAATGCCGGTGACAAATGCCAATACCGAAGAAGAAAAAGATGAACAATTTACCAAAGCTCTTTCAGCGGCTTTGCGTTCTGACCCTGATGTTATGATGGTGGGCGAGGTACGTTCTCTTTCCGCTGCTCAGTTAACTTTTAAAGGTGCTTTATCAGGACACGGTGTATGGACAACTTTGCACGCTAACTCTGCTCCGGCAATTTTAATGCGACTGAGAGATATGGGAGTAGAAACATTTAAACTTCTTGATCCGGAACTGATAAAAGGATTAATATCTCAACGTTTGTTCAGAAAACTATGTCCACATTGCAGGATCTCCGTAAAAGAAAGAATTAATGAACTTTCAGTACAACGTTTGAAAGTAGCTTTAGGCGATTTCGGAATCGAAAATACTTATGTACGTGGACCGGGGTGTAAATATTGCAATAATACCGGTATCAAAGGCAGAATGTGCGTACCGGAGATTATTTTGCCAGATGCGGTATTTTTGGAGCTAATGATAAAAGGCGAAACCAGAAAAGCAATTGATTATTGGACCAGTGATCTTAACGGAAGAACATTAAAAGAAGCTGCTATGGAACGAATGCTTAAAGGTTTGATAGACTTAGATGAAGTTGAGCGTTGGTGCGGATTATTAGACCAACGACCGGTATATTAGGAGAATAAAATGGCAGAAGAGCAAACTAAAAAGAAATCCAAATCCATGCAAAAGGCAATGTCAAAGTTAAATGCCATTGAAGAAGGGTATGCCAAACTGATTATTGTCTTTTCAAACAAAGTACGCTTGAAGCTATATAGAAAAATTGCGTCTTTGATGAAAAACCGTTTCTCTTTAATGGACGCCTTAGATATGTTGTATGACGGAGCCAGTAATGGTGGAAAAAATCCTGGAGAACCGTTGGCAATTGCAATTGCAGCTTGGGGAAAATCTCTTAATAACGGTAAAACTTTTTCAGATGCTCTTAAAGGATGGGCTCCAAACCGTGAAAGACTGATGCTTTCTGTGGGTGATGTATCCGACTTGGAAGGAGCGTTACTTAATCTGATTAAAGTAACAGAAGGATCAACGAAAATGATACGCCCTATTATAGGCGCTATTGCATACCCTAGCTTTTTGACAATGATGTCCGTGCTTATTATTTATGCAATCGGTGTGTATATGGTGCCTCCAATGATTGATGCCGCACCAAATGTTATTTGGCGTGGAATGGCCAGAGACTTGGTTGATTTATCTGATTGGATTAAAGATAACTGGTTAATTGCTTTCTCTGCTCTGCCGGTAATTATGGCTATCATTTATTTTACTATCGGAATCTGGACCGGTAAAATAAGGGCGGCTTTTGATAATATACCGCCATGGTCATTATATAAGGTTTTTGTGGGTATCAGTTGGTTGTTGGCTCTTTCTGCTTTGGTAAAAGGCGGTACTCCGGTTTCAACGGCAATGCGTGCATTACGTAGAGATTCTAGCAGATATCTTAAAGAAAGAATTGATAAAACTTTGGTCTTTATAAATAACGGTGATAACTTAGGGCAAGCTTTATCAAAAACAAAACTGAACTTCCCCGATACGGAAATTATCAGTGACTTAAAAATTTATTCAGAACTTGATAACTTTGAAGAAGCTCTGGACAATTTGGCAAATGAGTGGTTAGAAGAATCTGTATATCTGATTGAAGAAAAAGCCGGTATTTTAAACATGCTTGCCTTACTTTCAATCGGTGCAGTAATTGCTTGGGCTGTTATGGGAACATTTGAAATGCAAGATCAAATAACCAGCGGAATGGGAGGCTAAGATGAGTAAGCTTATGTCCTTATTGAAATTTATATTTAAGGTTATAGCTATTTTTGCAAAAAAATTATACACAGATTTTATGACTGCTCCCAAAAAAATAAAATTTATAATTATTGGATTTTTAATAACGTTGATTTTATTGATAAATCTTTGGCCTCAAACAATTCCGGCAACCGAAGCAATAAAAGAAATGGAGCTATTGGCCGGCAATATTCGTCGTGCCTACCAACATAAGCCTGATTATTGGGGGTTAAATAATGCAATTATACTTGACAAAAAGATATACCCTAATAAAATGGCAAAAAATGGAAAACTCATCAGTGTTTTGGGCAATGAAGTCTTGGTTGGAGACGGAGTTTTAGGAAAAATTTTGATGCCCGGATCTCAAAATTTTGATATTGTCTATGCCGGATTAACCAAAAAACAGTGTGTGAGATTAGCATCTTTTGAATATGATCACTCATTTTGGTTGATGGTAATGGGGATAACAATTGCTGATGGTGACGACCAACAATTGTTTTCTTGGGAAGATAAAAATCATAAATTACCAATCAGCACAAATGATGCAAAGAAGTTTTGTAAAGATGGCAGTTCAATTATCTGGCATAATGACTAGAAGGTTATAACTTTGGTAATAAAAAACGTAACAAATTATACTTTTGGCCAAAATTTTATGACTAAGGATAAGATTGTTCATAATTTATTAATATGTTATGGTTAAACTATAAGCAAAATGAGATTTAGGAGAGGAACAATGTCTAGCATCTATAAAAATGAGCAATCAGGACGTTCTATGGTGGAAATGCTTGGTGTGCTCGCAATCATCGGGGTGCTCTCTATCGGTGGTATTTCCGGTTATTCAAAAGCAATGGCCAAATATCGTGTTAACAAAACATTAGACCAGATTTCTATGTTGGTGATGAATATCCGTTCTCTGTTTTCTGCAAGTGTGGATTATACAGGCTTAAATGATCAAACAGCTATTCAAATGGGTATTATTCCCAGAGATATGTTACCTTCTGGTACAACAGAAACTACTGCAACTCAGATAATGAACGCATATCAAGGCGGTGTTTTTTTGGCAACAGGAAGCAGCGGTGGTGCAGGACGTTCTTTTACAGTTCAATACTCGGGACTTACTCGTGAAGCTTGTGTGGCAATCGCAACAGCCGATTGGGGATCACAAGCAGGTTCCGGTTTGGTACGAATTTCAGTTAAACAAGGTGATACCACTAAAAGAAAAAAAGTTACTTTCTCATCAGCTTGTGATGCAGCAGGTACAGGAGGTAATAATCCTACTGCAGCTAACGGTGGAAACTTCTGCATGAACGACATGCCCATTACTTTAGCTGAAGCTGCAGTAAGTTGTGCTAGCACTCAAGATATCGGCAATGCGATTGAATGGGAATATTACTAAGTTAACCTGATGCTAGAAAAAATAAAAAAGGAGCTTGTACAAGCTCCTTTTTTTATTCTCACAGAATATTTAATTACCTTTTTAAAGAAGAACAAAGCTCATCATTAAACTAAAAAAATACGACTTCTCTTCACTCAGCAACTTAAGGATATAACCAAATCACACTTATTTTATAAAAATGCAAAAACATAAAAAAAATAAAATAGAAGCACGCATGCAAATCAAAAGAGATTTTTATTTAAATCAACTAATTGATCGTAAACAAAATAAAATGATAAAGATTATTAGCGTAATAAGACGTTGTGGAAAATCTTATCTTTTATCAGAACTATTTACTCAACATCTGTTAGATAATGAATTGCAAATACGAGGATACAACGTCGATGTTGGTGAAGTTAATGTTGAAAATAATAAGTCGACTGAAATAGACTTTGTCGCCAATATCGGAAATAAAAGGTATTATATCCAGTCTGCGCTTAGCTTGCCAACATCAGAAAAAATGATGCAAGAAGAAAAATCTTTACTGAGTATTAGAGATGGTTTTAAAAAAATTATTATCACCAAAAGTAATCTTTTACAGACCTATCAAGATGAAAACGGTATTATAATTATGGATTTAAAAGAATTTTTGTTAAATAAAAACAGTTTAGATACTTAACAAAACCACTACTCCGATACAATCGGAATATTTCCTTTCAAATAACGGGAGGGAGCAATCCCCCTCCCCATTTATCTTAATGAAAAGCAGAGAAGAAGCTTTCAACTAAAACTCTTGTTTTAATTTACGTTCAAACATGCTTTTGATGGTAGTTTTTATATCTGCATTTTCATAGACAGCTTTATAAAGTGCTTGACAAATAGGCATATCTATATCTTTTTCATCGGCAATTTGTTTTACGGCTTTTAAGGTAGCAACACCTTCTGCTAATTTACCAAAATCCTCTCCTTTGGCAAATTTTTCACCAAAAGTGCGATTATGACTGTGTTTTGAAAATAATGTTGCCTCATAATCTCCTAAATGGGACAATCCATAAGCTGTTCGGGCATCACCTCCCATTGCCGCAATAAAACGCCCTACTTCTACTGGTGCTCGTGCCATGAGAGCACCTTTTAAGCCATACCATTCCAGACCATCTAAAATTCCGGCAGCAATTCCTATCACATTCTTTAATGCGGCTCCGACTTGATTACCAACCAAATCCGCACCATAGTAAAAACGTATCAAATCGCTGGAGAACATTTTAATTAATTTATCTTTAGTTTCTTCTTCATCGCTATCTATAACAGCGCATGAAGGAACCTTTTTCATATAATCTTGAACATGTCCCGGCCCTCCCAATGTGCCGATATGTATATCTTGTTTTATCTCCTGACGCATGATATCCAACATTGTTGCTGCATTGGGATATTCAAGACCTTTCATAGCCAATAAAAATGTTTTGCCGGCCAAGTTAAATGCTGATAATTCTTTACATAATCCTCTAAAATACTGGCAACCAATCGAAACTATAATAACATCATTTGTTAAAACAGCAGGCAAATTATCGTGCAAAAACATATTATCTGACAAGCTCAGATATGGGTTTTTGCGTGTATCTCGTAATTCAATAAAATTAGGTGAAGTCGGAATGTCATACATATCAACGTCAAAACCACAGTAATTGGCCGCATACCATCCGAGAAATGTACCCCAACGGCCGCATCCGATAAGAGAAATATTGCTCATAAAAAAACCTCTTGTTGTTGTAACTAATATATATTTTGTAGCCTACATGCACAAATTTTGCAACTATGTTGTTGCATCAATACACGGCTAATTGGAAAAGATAATTAAATTGAGCTTTTTTTGCTTCTTTGGCGAGTAACAATTGCTCCGATATGGTCAAATTCAGTAAATGAATGATAAGCATAGTCCAAACTTTTTTTATCGCAATCGTAAAAAACCTGATTGGCTAAAGATTGAATGGCACTATCTATACGCTTAAATGCGTTATTGTAGTCTGAACTGTAATTATTTTTGGATTTTTTTTGCACAATAGAATGGTATGCAGCAATTACTTTAGCCGTCTCATCTGCAGAATTTGCATACCCTTTATCTTCAAAGTCACGCATAATTCGTGCCGTAGTTTGGTAAAAGCACTTGTTGGTCAAAATACTCTTTTGCTTTTTGTTATTACTATCAATTATCATCGCCTGATACCCATAGTTTAAGAGGTTATGTAACACAAAATATGCCGTTTTGCAAGAGTTTTTGCTACATATAATATACATAATTTAGTTTAATAATATGTTAATTTAACCTTTTGAGAAAAATAAATATCTTTTATCTTAAAAAAAATTGTTGCAAACTATATTCTAATACGCTAGTTTAGCGTTGTTTTACGGATAGGTGGCCGAGTGGTCGAAGGCGCACGATTGGAAATCGTGTGTACCTCCAAAGGGTACCGTGGGTTCGAATCCCACCCTATCCGCCATTTCAGTTTTAACCTACCTTTATGGTAGGTTTTATTATATGTATCAAAAGTGGGATTTGAACCCACGAAAAGTGGGTTCGACTACAAGCGAAAGGCAGACGTCAGTATGCCGGTGAGCGATAGCGAATGAGCGTAGTGAACGAAGTAATCCCACCCTATCCGCCAGTTTAATTTTTAACCTACCTTTATGGTAGGTTTTTTAAAATTTTTGAACTTTTTTGATTATACATTCGTTTTAGTATGTAAACAACAACTTAACTGAAAGGAATTGTAAATGAAAAAGTTTATATCGGCTTTAATTGCTTTATCTTTATTATCATCTCCGGCAATGGCTAAGCCCTCTAAACATCATATTGATAAGCATCATCATAAACCAGCACATGTGAGAGTTGTTCATCACCATAAAACTCATCACACCGAGCCTTTGGCTTTTGCAGCAGCAGGATTAATCGGATTCACTCTGGGAAATATTATATCTTATTCTTCCGGACAGAATAATTACATCGTTTCTAATGATGAAAAAGAGTGTTTTTTGGTGGTTTCCAAATCCAGCGGAAATGTTACTCAACGATGCGTGGACGGAAGTAATCAAGTATTGTATGTGGATTAAGCAAAAATTATTCAAACCATTAAATAAAATTATTAATTCAAACCCGTATATTTAGTTCGATAACCATAATTATTTTCAGGCCTTAATGCATTAGGATACATAGTATCGGTATAAATATCTTCTTGTAATTTTTTGATGATATCAAAAACTTTTCGATATTCTTCAATACTCTCTAAGGTTATACCGATACTTATGGGTCTGTCGTTTATTCTGACACCTGATTTACGCATATCTGCAATATTATTACTTGTTAAAATAACATCACCAACACCGAGAAATTGATCTATGATCCCTCTGTGTATGTTTACTCTTGCCAATTCTGTAAACGGTTTCATATTGCAAGTGTACGAAAATAATCCGCCTGAATAATAAACACCTTTATCTGTAATGATATACTCAGTGTGTTTATATCTCCTGATTACAAATATTATGCCACCTATGTATATCCAAACAGGCATCATATGAAACAACATAAATATAACCGGTATTACATAATGTATAATATTATTACTTTGGGTTTGGCTGATAGAATCGGCTAAAACAAAAAAATCTACCAGAAACCAAATTAGAGCTATCGGTAAAAGGGGGTTGAATATTCCTTCTAAAATATAACAACGCTTGTTGGGGCTTCCTTGCCATAAAATTTTTTCATCTTTGGAAACCATCAATCTTAATTCTGATGTTGCATAATTATCAAACATTTATCTCTTATCACCTCAAGAAACAATTGTTCTTTTATGGCGTCAGCGGAGGGACTCGAACCCACTGCCCCAAGTTTAGGAAACTTGTGCTCTATCCTGATGAGCTACGCTGACGTCATTTTCTTTATAAACAAACCTTTATTATTTGGCAAGTGCCAATTTCTCCAAAAACTTAATTTGTATATCTGCAATTTTAAGCACAGAATCCAACTCTACGTATTCACCATCAGCATGCATACCATCTCCACTGCCTGAGTGCATAATAACCGTTGATCCTCTTACGGCAAAAGCTCTGGAATCGGTGGCTCCTCCTTCATATTCAAACTCAAGTTTTTGACCTAAGATATCCTCTGCAAATGCCTTATAAGCTAAAATATATTCATTATCTTCACTCATGACTACCGGCGTTGATGATGACACAATCTTGTATTCTACTCCGGATAACAAAGCATTATTAAGGTTTTTCTCCAGTTGTTCCAAAGTGCTGTTTTCCGTAAGACGAATATCACAAAGCGCCTCACAATAGTCACAAATCACATTAGCAACCTCTCCCCCGTTGATTTTGGCCACATGCATGGTATCTATCCATTTTTGCTCAGGAATCATACCTTCTTTTGAATAATACGGATAAATCTTTCGCAAATTTGCAATAGATTGCATCATCAATTCATTAGCATCTACACCGTCCCATGGACGTGAACCATGCGCAGCATCTCCTTTGGCTATAAGCTTTACAAAAACAGGATTTTTACACTTTACAATAAGTTTACTAATATCTCCACCAACATCATTATCTAAAACTATTTTTGCTCTTAAATCCGGATTGTGGTGCAAAAAAGCTTCCGTTCCTTTGCTTCCTTTTTCTTCATCGGAAGATAAAATCACCCCAAACTTCAAAGGAAGTTTTTGTTCTAATACATGTTGCATGGAATTTAGTGCTACTGCGGCAAATGATTTCATATCCAAAGAACCTCTTCCATACATCTTTCCCGATGATATTGTAGGGATAAACATTTCTTCTTTGGCAGCAACAACATCTATGTGCCCTAAAACCAACACATCAAAATCTTGAGAATCCGTATTACGAATAAAAATTACCGGTGCTCCGAAAACTTGATCAAAAATATCTATTTTTGCATCAGTTGAAGAAAATAAATCTTTTATATAATTCATAACTTTGTTAATTTCTATTGAATTACCGGTTTCTGAACGAAATCGTATCAAATCTTGTGCTGTTTGAATGATATCCATTTTTTTTCCTTTCAAATTTCATTTTTTTACAATTTATTCACTTAATGACGTCATAATAAATTTAATTTAATAAAAAATATTTAAAGAGGGTGCTATGAGAACTGTTTTGATGATTGTATCTGCTATACTATTTGCAACCGGATTTGCCAACGCTCAAGAATCTACAGATAATACAGAAAAAGGTTTAAGCGTTCCTCGCTTTGTATCTTTGCGCTCCAACCACATAAATGCACGCTCCGGTCCGGGAACAAGATATCCTATTGAGTGGGTTTATATGCAAGCTTCTGCTCCGGTGGAGATTATCGCAGAATTTGAATTGTGGAGAAAAATTAAAGATTGGCAAGGCTCTGAAAGTTGGGTGCATAAATCAATGCTCGCTGGTAAGCGTTTTGTGAAAGTTGTTGCACCTGGTGAAAATAATATTTATGCAAAAGATGACTATAAAGCTAAAGTAATTGCAAAAGTAGAAGATGAGGTAATCGGAGAAATAAAAAAATGTCCGGTAAACAACAGCTTTTGTTTACTGCAATTTGATTCTATCAGTGGTTGGATGCCAAGACAAAATCTATACGGAATATATCCCGATGAAATTATAGATTAAAAAAGTTTTTCAGCACTCCATTGTCCACTGTCATATATAATCTTATATAGAGCTGTGTTTGGCATGCGGTGAGGCATAATACCAAACTTCATTAACAGGTAGCGAATCGAACTTCCATGTGAGCATACTCCGACTATATCAGCATCTGATTTAAGTAAGCGTTGAAAAACGTTAAACATTCTATCTTGCATTTGCTGTTTGGTTTCTCCATCAGGAAAAGATATATTCATATCGTTTTCTGGAGAATACCACGCTTGAAAAATATCAGGAAACATCTGTTCAACATCAGAATATATGCGCCCTTCAGCTTGTCCGAGATTACCCTCTCTTAAATCTGTAATGTAATTAATCGGAACGTTTAACTTTTCAGAGACAATACCGGCAGTTTGAACGGCTCTTTTAAGCCGGCTTGAATAAAGTTCTTTTATTCCTAAATCTTGCAATTTATCCGCCAGAAGTCGAGCCTGCGCCATACCGTTATCATTTAACGGTGCATCTATACTGCAACCTTGCCAGCGCTTTTCAATATTATAGTTTGTTTCTCCATGTCGAAACAAATAAAAAATCTTATACATTAGCAGATACTTCTTCTATGGAAAATGACGGAAATAAGCCGGCTGCAACTTGTTGGTAATGAGTATTCCAACGACTGACCAAAAATTTATAATCATGATTTCTGCTCAAGCATATATCTATTTCAATATGACGCTTAAGATATGATGATAACTTATTTCCCATAAGCTCATCTTGTGAAATGATTTGTACGAAGGGAAGTTCTCTACGGAAAAAATCTTTTAATAACGGGTAGTGTGTGCATCCTAAAATCAGAGAATCTACATTTTCAAATTCTTTGGCATACTCTTTTGCAAAATTTTCTGCTCTAGCAAAATCATTACTTTCTATCGCCGGAACCAATTCCGGTGTGGCAACTTCTTTAATTTGCAAATCAGGATTTATTTTCAATAATTCTTCCTGATAAATATGGGAACGAATCGTAGCATTGGTTGCAACTACTCCTATTTTTGATGCTCCGTTTTGCAAAGCCTCTTCAACCGTAGGAATAACAACTCCCAAAACTTTTACATCAGGAGCATATTCCGGAATAAACCGTTGTTGTAAATAGCGCAGAGCTATCGAGGTGGCGGTATTACATGCAATAATTATAATCCCGCATTTTTGGCTAATCAAAAATTTAACAGCTTCTATTGAATAGCTTAAAATTTGTCCGGAAGTCTTTTCTCCATACGGTAAACGTGCCGTATCACCATAATATACATAATCATATTCAGGTAATGTATCTATAAAAGCTTTAGTAACAACTAATCCGCCTAAACCGGAATCAAAAACACCTATTTTCATTATCAGCTCTTTACAACTAACAAATAACAAAACCCGCATAAGCGGGTTGATAGTGGTGGGTGTGGCTGGGATCGAACCAGCGACCCCTACGATGTCAACGTAGTGCTCATACCACTGAGCTACACACCCTTGCCAGTTATTGTTACAATATAGTTTTAGTTTTGACAAGCTTTTTTACAAATAAATTAGTGAATAGTTAAGTTTTTTTGGCTATAATTATCTTTACCAACAATAAAATATCAGGACGGTGAAGTGTGACAAACAAAAAACTTGATTTTAGGGTAGATTATAAAAAACTACAAATTTTTGAAGAGTTTAATACTCAAGATCCTAAGTTCCCGATTGTGTTGTCATCTCCACACAGCGGAACTGTTTTTCCTAAAGAATTTCTGGATAACGTTGCGCTAACTAAAGATGAACTACGTTCTTCTGAGGATAGTTTTGTTTCTGAAATTGTTATGAACGCATCTGATGCCGGAATTCCTCTCATAAGTATGAATATTCCCAGAACATTCATAGATGTTAATCGTGACAAAATAGAAATAGACGAATCCATGTTTTTTGACTCCCCAAAAAACTCTGATATTGCAGAATGCCGTCGGTGTAGGGTAGGATTAGGTATCATTCACAGAGTAGTATATCCTAACAAAAATATTTATAACGGACTGTTATCTCATGAAGAAGGAATGAACAGAATCAAGTTTGTTTATGAACCGTATCACAAGCGATTAAAGCAATTGGTTGATAAGTGTGTACGTAAGTTCGGGTTTTGTTTATTAATAGATTGTCACTCAATGCCCTCCATGATTTGTAATTTTATTGATGACGATAAAAAGCTAAGTTTTTGTCTCTGTACCCTGTTTGATGAAAGTTGTCCGACACAAGTATCTGAATTTCTAAGCAAAGCTTTGGAAGAATACGGACACTTGGTGGAGTTTAACAGACCTTATGCAGGAGCATATATTGCCTTTAATTATTGCCAACCTCGTAAAAACATATACACTTTACAATTGGAAATAAACAGAGATTTGTATATGGACGAGAAAACTTTTGAAAAAAAAGCTGATTTTCAAATAATTAGCAAGCAAATCTGCCAAAGTATATTGAGACTGGGCAATTTTTTACTGGATTTTAAAAAATAAATATGTTATAAGCCCTTCTTGTTTTGAAACTATTTGTTAATATTTAATGCAAATAGGCGAGGTTTTGTTTGGCCGTTAGCTCAACAAAATCATGTATAACCAACCTTAGACTATTTTTTGTTTTGCCGTGTGGCAAGTTGAAATTGGCATATTTTTTGCATCGGGATACTTGTTGGCTAGCCTAAGGGAGCAGAGGGATGCGACTTATCGTATCAATAAATTTGATGTTTTTGTTATTATTGCTGATGTTTATTCAGCCGGTACAAGCTCGAGCTTATGTCGAATTTAGAGATGATGCTCTGGTTTGTATGAAAGCAACACAAAAATTTGAAGAAAAATACCAAATAAAGAAACACCTGTTAAGCACAATAGCTAATGTAGAAACCGGAAAATGGAACGAAAAGCACCAACAAAAGTTGGCTTGGCCATGGACGGTTAATGCTCAAGGAAAAGGTACATTCTTTAAAACTAAGGCCGAAGCAGTGCGAGAGGTTAAAAGACTTCAAGCCAAAGGCATAAAAAGCATTGATGTCGGCTGTATGCAAATTAACTTAGCTTATCACCCAGATGCGTTTAAAAATGTTGAAGAAGCTTTTAACCCGCAAAAAAATGTGGAGTACGGAGCAAGATTTTTAAAATCTCTGTATAAAAGAAAAGGTAATAACTGGATAAAAGCAGCAACTTCATATCATTCTAGCGTACCCAGAAAAGCAAACATTTACAAAAAGAAATTGGCAGATGCTTATGCTGACATAAAACAAGCTCTGAGCGAAACTAATAAACTTTTCGGGAAATCAGGGCAAAAAGCAGCTAAAAAACTTGCAACAAAAAAAGCTTATGATAAAAACAGAATTATCGTAGAACAAAATGTTGCAACAAAGGCCAATGCTTGGCGAGAAGCTAAATTGAACGAATATCGTCAAAATAAGGTCTCTAATTAAGTTATTGGGGAATTATGTCCGGATATTTTTCAGAATGTGGTCTATATTGGCGCCCTCTCGGGGGTAACAATATAGACCAAATTAGCGGACATTGTTATCAATATACAGATATAAAAAAATCAAAATCAGGTATAAAAGCATCTACAATAATCGTTGATATCGGAAAGTTCGATAACCATCAGGCATTAGGAATAAAAAATTCAGTGGCAGCCGTTCCTGATATCCGAGAGCTTTTAAACACACCGTTACTATCTCCTGAAGCAATTTTTCTGACACATTCTCATCCAGACCATCTTAATGGAATAATTCATTATGTGAATGCCGGTTATAAATTACCTGAATTATATGGAGGGAAGTATACAAAGTTAATACTTGACGAACTATATACCGAATACAACATTCCTATCGAAAATCAACCTAATTTCAATTTAATAAATAGTGGCAACAAGATTAAATGCGGCTCTTTTATTATTGAAATTATTCCATCATCACATACATGTTTTGACTCTTTCGGCTTAATTATAACCAATCATGAGGGGATTAAAGTTTATCATACCGGTGATATGAAAACGGATAACAGCACCTACTTCAGAAAACCGACAGATTTAAAAAGGCTCTCACAATTAAGCGGAAAAATTAACTTTGCAGTTACTGATTTTTATGGCGTCACAGATGACGGATTTGCTGTTAGAGAAGTTGATACATTTAAAAAATTAGTACAAATAATCAAAACATCTAAACGTAAAAAAATTTTTATTCCGGTATACCCAACTCACGCTGAAATGTATATTATTGCGTTTTTAGCCGCTCTTAAAACTAAAAAAAATGTCATTTTCTATGGAAACAATGATTTTTACAGTTACCTTAACTTGATAAAAAATTATGGAATTGACTTTCAAAAAATTGCAAAAAAACAAATCAAAGTAATTATCGGAACACCTAATGAAATAAAAGATTTTGATGATAATTTTGCAGTTATCGGAACTTTTAATACTTTGGGTAATTATTTTAAGGAAAAACCATCTGACAGTTTGGGGATTATCACTTCAGGAACATTTTTTAACCCTTTGAGAGGACAATTAAATGCTCGAAACATTCCCTTTGTGGGGGTTAAAGATTATCCGGTATTGCAAGGATGCGGACATGGGGCATGGGGCGACATTGAAAAAATCAATTCAATTCTTAACGGACCTTGTTTTATACCGACTCATTGCCCGACATACGTGATAGACGGGTGTAGACAATTAGCTTGCGAAACTAACATTAAAATTGCCTCACCAACTCCTCAAAATAATCACGTATATAAACTTTCAAAAAGTTCTTTTGAAGAAATTTCTCAACAACCGGCATCTTGGTTGGTTGCCAATTATAGTTCCGGAAAAGCCATTTTAACCGAAGTATGGCAAACACCAACTTCCGGTATGGGTTTTTTGAAAAGAACTTTGAGCAAACGGAGATGTTATAATAAATTTAAAACCATGCTTTATAAACGCCAAAAATTAAGGAACAAATCATGCCTTTGATGAAATTTGCCAATAACTATGACATCAGAACTTATGAATGTGATCGAAACAATAATTTGCGCATCTTAACTTTATTGAATATTTTTCAAGATATGGCAGATAATCATGCCAAAGAAATGGGGTTAGGAATTGAATATGTGTTATCAAAAGGATTGGCTTGGGTAGGTTCTAACTATGTATTAAACATCAGTCGGCTTCCTAAAGTACACGAAAAAATCAAAATCGAAACTTGGCCATCTGAAGAAAAAAGGATTGGAGCTATCCGTGATTTTGAGGTGTTTGGAGAAAACGGACAAAGCATTATTCAAGCGACCAGCCAATGGATATTAATTGATTACAGAAAAAAACGACCGGTCAGCTTGAAAGAAAATTTACCGGAATATGAAGTGCTACCTGTTCATGCTTTGCAAACAGATTTTCCTAAAATACCGGAGATAGAAAGAGTCGATGAAGAAGCAAAGTTTCGTGTCAGATTTGATGATATTGATATGAACAGACATGTTAATAATGCCGTATATCTCCTTTGGGCTTGTGAATCCGTAGAATCTGAATTCAGACTTACTCATAACCCGAAACATATAGAAGTATCTTTTAAAAAAGAAGGATATATGGGGGAAAAAATAAAGGTATTTACCCAAATCGAAGGATTACATACATTTCATAGTATTTGTACTTATGATGGTAAAGACGATCGAGAATTAGCAAGAGCATATATCGAATGGGAATAAAAATAAGACGGCAAAGTATGTTATGCCGTCTTTGTCTAATCATTAATTTTGCTTCTTATTTTTCGATAAAGCATCGATAATTCTTTTTGAGGAGAGATATACATTTTATCCTCCATGATGCTACTAAGCTTATCCAGACTGTCTTTTTCAAGAAAATCTAAAAAAGCCATACAATCCTCATAAGACGCAGAAAGCAACCACTCAATTATCATTTCCGGACTTTTATAGCCATGCTCTTGCATTAGCTGAACATGCCGTGCATACTCTTTATTATTTATGGAATATAGTATCCCGAAAATAATAAAAATAATTAAACCAACCAGAAAAGTGGTAACATTCAAAATAATAAAAAATCCCAATATCATCAGCACAATGCTTATTAAAAGCATTTGTCCATAACGATTGTTTGCGTGTTTTAATTTTAAAACATCTGTTTTCATAATAATTACATTTAATTTGTTAATACTTGAATTAGAATTAAAATTTATCCTATCGAAATCTATTTATCAAGTATTTTATGTGTAAATATTCAGTGTTTCCGATTTCAATTAAAAACACATAACCGACGGCGAAGTATGAAATATTACATATTGACTATTAAACTATATTTCATCATCTGGACACATGCAAACTCCAAGATTAAAGCAGTAAGAATGCCAGCTTTCTTGATATCCGTTTTCACACCAGTCAAGGCAATCATATTCTACATCATCACAGCAATATTCATAGCAATCACAATCAGATATCTTGCCTACCTTTTTGCTACAAGAACCTTGATAACATACGTTATCGCACCACTCATCTAAACAATCGTAACAACCACAACCTTCATCATACAATCCAGGGTGTTCACAGCCATCAACACAACCGGAACAATCACATTCTAAACATACTCCACATTCGTTATCATAATCAGCGCAATTATTTAAACAATCCAAATGTTCTGCATGATAGCATGGATCATATTCACAAGTGTTACCCTTTTTATTGTACCCTGATTTACAACTGTCTAGTTTATATTTAGTGACATTACCACATTTGTAATCAGAGCAAGTACCGTTGGCATCACAATTGCTTAAAGGATAATTTGCAAAATTACAAGCATTGCAAGTTAAACCGTCGGAACTGAGTTCATAACTGTTTTGACAACCGTCTAATTTGTATTGAGTTGTGCCTCCACATTCAAATTCTGTACAATTACCTCCGGTAGGGCATTCGGTTAAAGGATATTCGCTAAAGTCACAGCTTTCACCAACTTCCGGACAATAATAAGCAGATAAATCAAACGGACAGCTAATTGCTTTTTTACCCTCACAATCGGTTGCGGATTTGGTATATCCCATATCTGCACAAGATGGACGAACCATACAACTATCCTGAGCCAAAGATGATGATGCTGATAAAAGTAGTATTGATACGCTTATAACATATTTGTTCATCTCATGGCTCCTTTGTTTTTCTCTGTCATATTCCGACTTGATCGGAATATCTCTCTTAAATTTCGTGAGATTGTCCGAACAAGTCGGACAATGACAGTTAGTGATGTCGGACAATGACAGTTAGTGATGTC
>SUUR01000036.1 GCA_015062435.1 Alphaproteobacteria bacterium
CTTGCGTATATCCCAACTGAGAGCAACTTGGCTGAACAATGCATGTGCTGGATTGCGCCAATGTTGTGGTTGTTAGTAAAACCAACGGAGTTAAAATTGTTAGATTTTTCATTGTTTTTCTCCTTATATAATTATCCGCAAAATGCATTACACCAATAGCTTTGAGGATCATAATATCCCTTATTGCATCCTCCTCCGCACTCAGAACACCAATACGCATCGATATCAAAATAGTTTATTTCACAACCTAACGCTACATAATGAGTTGCATTATCGTTGCAACCGACAACACAACTCTCACATATTGTATTTTCCGGACATTTACTTAACGGATATGCAGAGCAATCTTGCGGTATACAAATTTTGCAATTATAGCACTTGGAATTACAACCTTCTACGGTGCCTTGAACGTCACAACCATACTCACAATCAGCTTTTAATGGAAAATCCGCATTCTCGGGATAATCACAACTGTTAAGGTAACATTCTTTACAAAAATCATCACAACCGACTGACGAATATGTGGTTTTACAACGGTAACTTCCGCAATCGTTGTCAACCAATCCCTCACAGGGATTATAACACCTTTCATAATGGATTTTGCCGGTTGTATCAGTACATGTGCCACCTTTTAGCTCATGTTCACAATTGGCAGATGTATAAGGATAAGTTTCTGAGTTGCAAACACAACCGGAATAACATGTTCCGGTATGAGGAAAAGTCTTGACAATAGAGCAATCCATATTACCCTTATCAACAACGGAAAGAAAGCCGAAGTAATCGGCGCAAGACCGGAGGTCGGGAGTAAAGACAGGTCTGTCTGCATGCAGTTTATCATTAACACGTTTGAGATACGCACCGTTTTGATAATCAGGCAAAAAGTACATTCTGGCAGAAGCAAAGCTTGTGCAAAGAATGACAATAACAGCTCCAAGAACAACGGATATTCTTGCCATCTCCGCCCCCTATAATTTAACCTCACTGATTATAGGATATATCTTTATTGCCTAATTGTCAATTATTAATTGCGCACAGTGGACGAATTTTGTGATTGAATAGTAACCGCCTCTATCCGTTTTATTAGGATATTTTCAAAGAAATTTGATAAAAAAATAAGGACTGCAAATCTCTGCAAGCCCTTTGTTTTCAACTGGTGCCGCCTGCGTGAATCGAACACGCGACAACATGATTACGAATCATGTGCTCTACCAACTGAGCTAAGGCGGCGAAAGTATTACAAATGCGTTTGCTCTACAAACTGAGCTAAACCGACACATAAAATCTTTTACAATATCAAAACCTATTTTTCAAGACTTTTTACAATATTTATAAAATGCTCCCCTCTTTCCATAAAATTTTTATAATAGCCAAAGCTTGGAGCTGTGGGAGAAAATAGTACTAATTTCCCACCAATCTTAAGTAATTCATCATATGCTATTTTTACGGCATTTTCTAAATTATCGGTTTCAATCAACTTAAAATCCGTTCTGGTTACAATTTTTTTGATTGTTGAGGCTATTTGCGGACCACATTGAAATAATGTTATGGCTATCTTTACCTTAGGATTATGCTCTATGAATTGTGCATATTGCTGATAATCTTGATGGTTTTCAATGCCTCCGGAAATAATTGCCATATCCTCATCAAAACTTTGCATTCCGCCGATTGCAGCTTCCGGTGCAGTAGATATGCTATCATTAATAAACAAAATATCCTTTACGTAGCCGACTTTTTGCAAACGGTGCGGTAAAGGCTCAAAATCCCTTAATAATAATGCTGCTTGTTTATAATCAAAACCCAGATGGTTTATAATTGTCATCACTCCGGCCAAGTTATCTAAGTTGTGGTTTCCGCTTATTTTTAACTCATCTATATTTGTCAGCAATTCTTTTCCAAAATACAATTCTTTTCCATTGGCATGAAAACTATTTTGTTCTCCATAATATTTTATATTATGGCAATTTTTGGTGTATTCACAAAGTTGCGGATTATTGGCATTAACAATGCAAATATCATCTCCTTTTAAGTGTACTCCCAAATGTACTTTATCTCGGCAATAGTTATCATGCCCCTGATGCCAATCAGTATGCACGGAAAATAAATTGGTAAACATCACAATATTGGGCGAATATTTCAAATCACAAGACTGATAACTCGAAAACTCACAAACTATATAATCATAATTACCATCTATCAACTCTATCAAAGGTTTTCCGATATTTCCTCCTAATGCAACATTTTGCCCCAATTTACGCAAAATATGATACAACATGCTGACACTGGTACTTTTGCCTTTGGAGCCGGATATACCTATTATTTTTGTTTGCGGATGCTTGGCTTTTACCTCCGCCAAAAATATATCTGAACATGATGTTATCTTTATCCCCTGCTCGATAGCTTGTTTTATTTCCGGTTTATAGATGCTAACTCCCGGAGAACGAATTATAACATCTGCATTAGACATGATTGATGATAATTTTTCTACACCCTCATCATCATTATAAGTCATAATATTATCAGATACATTATGTGTTTCCAGATATTCTTTAGCAGATCTGCCCTCTGAACCCATACCCCAAATTATAATATTTTTATTTTGTAAGTCTTTAATTTGCATTCTTTTTACCTTTCTTTTTGGAAGCATAGAACATGTCCGCAGTTTCTGAAGCAACCTGACTACCGGTGTGGACAACAATTTGTTGGAACGGAATTTCTATTCCCTCTTCTAAAAAACGTTTATTTATCTCAAATCGTAAATCACTGGGAATCGTCCACCCGCTCCAGATATCGTTAGTATAGCATCTGAGCTCAAAATCAAGACTACTGCTTCCAAAGTCTTTAAAAATTACATAAGGTTCCGGCTTGCGCAAAACTTTTTTATGTGACTTTGCACATTCTAACAAAATATCTTTGACTTTATCTGTATCACTGCCATAAGCCACGCCGACGCTTATTGATTGACGAGACCAATTGTTTCCATGTGTAAGATTGGTTACTGTTGTGGACAACAAATCGGCATTGGGAATTATCAGACTTGATTTTTTGAATGTTTCCATCTCAGTTGATCTGATATTAATTTGCTTGATTTGACCTTCTTCTCCATTAATAATAACCCAATCTCCAACTTTTATCGGACGTTCAAACAAAAGAATAATACCGGAAACAAAATTATTAACCACATTTTGAAGTCCTAAACCGATACCTACGGATAATGCACCGGCAACCAATGCTAAGCTTGTTAAATTCCCCCCCATAATAACTATTGCTATAAGAGCTGAGGCAACATAACCAACCGATGAGAAACCTGCCGATAAGGAGTGTCTTATACCATCATCAACTTCCATACGAGTAAGTAATCCGTTTTCAAGTTTTTGGCGCAGATATTTTACCAATGCTATGGAGATGAAAAATACAAATATTCCCAAAATTATGGAAAGAAGTGAAATTTTTATATCTCCAATCATAAATCCTGTAAATAATCGGTAAGAAACATTGTGAAGTACTTCTGTCGGAACTCCCCACATTGCCAGAAAAACAAACAAGCAAATAAGCAACAACAACGGATCTACCAAAAAACTTGACCAAAGATCCAAACGTCTTAAAACTCTACGACGCATGCGAAAAGTTTTGAACCAAAACTTTAATAACAATACCCGATGCAAAAGCTCGTGTATCAGTTTACGTATTCCCATAAAAATCAGAACCAAAACTATTGTCATTATAATTCGATTACTGATGAATGATGCCAAGTACGGATAACCGAATAATGATAAACCTAAAATTCCGATGGCTATTAAAATAGATATCAGACTGACTTTTACCGATAAGTTGCTTTCTTCTTCCTCTAAAGTCTCCACATCACTATCAGAAGTGTCATCTTCTGATACAGTGCCGGAAGTATCCCACATAAGACGATGCAATACCCATACTATACAAAATACTTTTACTGAGGCACTGGTACCCAATAAAAATGACATTAATTCTATCGGATAATTTTGGACTTCCACTATATTGGTTAAAAAAGATAATAAACCTATCATAAATACAGAAAGGTATAGTGACATCGTTACTTTTTTGGCTTTGTCCGTTGATATATTAATCAAACGCCAACGTTCATTATAAGGTGTAAAAATTACTCTACATGTTGCTTTAGCCATTATCACAAATAGTGAATAATATAAAAAGCTTATCAATATATCGCCAAAAGTATTGTTGGCTAAAAACTCTCCGTTTATTATCCAAAATATCAAAAATCCGATAATCAAAGTCGGAATAACACCATAAGCGATCCATACCATCAGCGCAGCAATCACTTTACGCCCAAATCGAGGGTGTTCAATATCCGGCAAATATCCGAATTTGTGTAAAATAATTCTACGCAATATCCAACCGATAAACGAAATAAATGTAACAAATAAAATAATAGCAATAAGCCGATGTTTGATTGTTTGTTCTATGGAACTCGGTAAATTTTTGTACCAATTCAGTGGAGAGGTTATGATATCCAGCAATAAACCAAAAGTCATTTTAGATGAGGAATATAAAACCTGAGGATAAATCAGCGGATCACTATTTTCAAGAAGGTTGCCCCATAATTCCTGATGACGTAAATTAAATATGTTTATTTCTATCTCTTCTATACGAGCCAACAATAAATCAGCCTCAGACAAACGAGCTCGTTCTCTTGCAAGTTCTTGTTTAAACTCTTTGCGCTTTTGAGAAATGAGAGCCACTTCGTTGCCGTCTGCAGGAACATCACCAAGAGCCTCAACCTTTTTTTCAACCTGATGAATATCTGTTTCTATATCTTTTTTTATATTTTCAAGTTTTATGCGAGTTTCTCTAAGATAGGTATTGTATTCACTAATGTTTTGCGAATTAATACCCGATTTTTTAAGACGATTACTGATATTATTTAAATATGAATTTATATCACTGTATTTTAAATCTGCCCCTATGGTATTTATGGTATTATCCGCATGGGTAATTGGGGATATCAACAAAAATCCGATAGTAAATATCGTCAAAACCGATAACTTTATGGCAGATTTCATAATTTATCTCCTAAACAGATTATTTCCATAATTTAATGATATTTATGATGTTTAAAGCTGATACTCGCAAATTATCTGCCACACACCAAAAACTGATTCCGTTATCAATGCTTACATCTTGACGCAGTCTGCTTATATAAATATTATCTTCTCCCTGAACATCAGCCAATGTAACGTATCCGCCATCTGTGTGTTTATCAAAAACAACAATACCCTGTGTTTTTTTGATTAAAGCGGATACTTCATCAACGTCTATATCTTTTTGGGTTTCGATGTTTATGTATTGAGCAGTGCCTACAAATGCCGGAATAATCGCACAATTGGCATGAACTTTGATGTCACCGCCGAATATCCTTTTGGTTTCTGCGTTAATGCTCCATTCAGATGATGTCTCATCTCCGATAAAATCCCCCAGATGCGGAATAACATTAAATGCTATTTGTTTATGAAATACATTTTGATCATCTGCCAAAGTATCATTCATAAAAATTTTACGAGTTTGGTTAAATAACTCATCCATGCCGGAACGTCCATAAACATTGGTTGCAGCAAAAATTGTTGAAACAACTCTTTTTATTTGATATTCCTTATGTAAATTTTTTAATGGTTGCAACATTTGAACAACTTCAGATGAGGGAACAGACACCGTATCAGCAATTTTTTCATCATTAAAACCGGATAGCAACATCGGAGTATCAAAATCTGCAACCATTGCTCCGCAAGCATCAACAACTTTAACCCCGTGTTTTTGTGCTATCGGAATATATTTTTTGGCAATCTCGGTTGCCGTACAGAAAACTGCAACTTGTACTGAAGCTAAATCAAATTTATCAAGGCTTAAAACATCAAGCTCGGCATCTTCTCCGAAAGAAATCATGTTTCCTACAACCGAACGAGGCTCCAAAGCAAATACATCTTGCGGACGATGTCCCTGTTCTGCCAATAAATTTAATACTTCTCTACCTAGCCCTTCTTCAACACCTATGATTGCAATTTTGCGCATTTATATTTTTCCTTTTCTTCATCTAAAAAATAAATTCGGACATATAATATCATTATTATCCATAAAAATACAAGCAACATCAGACAACGGGGGATAAATTATTAAAAATATATATTCAGCCTTTAAGCTTGACAATAAAAGGTTTTTGAGTATTTAATATTGGCTTAAAATAAATGTTTTTGAGGATTAATAAAATGACAGCTCGTACTTTGCAAGGATTTATGGAACTTCTGCCGGAAGAACAAATAGTTATGGAAAATATGAAGTCCGTAATTGCTCATACATATGAGTTGTTCGGTTTTGCTCCTCTTGATACTCCGGTTTTAGAATTGGCTGAGGTTTTACTCTCTAAATCCGGAGGAGATACAGAAAAGCAAATTTATGAGTTCAAAAAAGGTGACACAGAGTTGGCTATGCGCTTTGATTTGACTGTGCCTCTGGCAAAATATGTGGCTCTTTACAACAATAATCTTACTTTTCCGTTCAAACGCTATCAAATCGGTAAAGTTTACAGAGGTGAACGCCCGCAAAAAGGAAGATTTAGAGAATTTTATCAGTGTGATATAGATATCATTGACAGAGATGAACTCAATATCGTTTATGATGCAGAAATTTTGGCGGTAATTTATACGGTATTTAACAAACTAAATTTGCCGGCTTTTAAAATATATATCAATAACAGAAAACTACTTTCCGGTTTTTTGGAAAGCTTAAACATTGCTGACAAAACCGTTGATATCTTGCGTTTGGTTGATAAAATCAAAAAAATTCCCGAAGAAGCTTTTTTGGGTGAACTTGCAGATATGGGACTGTCTCAAGATAAAAACAATAATTTATTAGAGTTTATAAAAATCAGCGGGTTAAATAACGATATTATATCAAAACTTGAAGATTTGAAAATATCAAACGATAATTTTATAACCGGATTAAGTGAGCTGAAAACTGTTATCAACCAAGCTCAAAATTTAGGTATCAATCCGAATAATATTCAAATCGATTTGAGTATTACCAGAGGGTTGGACTACTACACCGGCACGGTTTATGAAACATTTTTTGATGAGTATCCGCAGTTCGGATCTGTATGTTCCGGCGGAAGATATGATAATTTGTCAAGCGTGTTTATGGATAAAAAATTTCCGGGTGTGGGAATATCTATCGGTTTAACAAGATTGTTTGATCAACTTAGAGCTAACGGACTTTTGAATATCTCTGGACCTACTCCGAATAAGGTTCTGATTGTAATGCAAAATTCAGATTTTGCAGATAAAGCGATTCAACTGGCCGGTGAACTGCGTCGTAATAATATTTCGACAGATGTAATGTTCCGCAATTGCAAATTTAAAAAGAAAATGGAATATGCAAATAAAATCAAAATCCCATATTTGGTAATTATCGGTGAAGAAGAAGTGCAAAACGATACCTATACTCTCAAGAACATGACAAGTGGTGAACAACATACGTTATCTATGAATGAGTTGATAGAAAAGATTACTAATCTTCAGTAAAAGCGCTTCTAGGCCATGATGGGTTTTCTTCCTTAGTATAACAAGTACCTACAAACATACCATCTACATTTGTTAAATTAGGAAAGTTTGAATAATAGAGTACTTGGAATTTTTATGTGCCCGATTACTGATATGTCAAATAACCTTCCATCTATAATTTCAATTCCTTCAGAAATAACAGGATCACCAATATAACCATAATTATCAAATACATAGGATCCGATTTTTGTTATATTTTTTTTAATTTTCATATCAAGTACTGAATATTGTGAAGATGACTACTTCCCATATTCTTGCGATAGTGAATCTCTTTGCGATGATGCATGGGGCGTATATCGTGATGGTTATTGCTCTGAAGAATGTGAAGAAGACAGTGGTAGTAGTGGAGGAAGCAGTAGCGGTGGTAGTTGTTGGTGTTGGTGGACTGAAAGCGAATGTGCAGAACAAGGGGGGAACTAGATGGTTGGGATAGTAGTTGCGGATGTTATGAATATTGTTGCTTTCCAAATGGTGAGTGTGAGATATAAAATTTAAAGGCACCGCTTGGTGCCTTTTTCTTGTAGATTTATTGTTGCTTAAGTTTTACTATTTAGAAAAATCGTATAATCCGGTGGAAGATAAAGAATCCGTTATAGGCAATTCTTTGCCAACAGGATAGGTATTAAAATACCAGCTCAGCAATACTAAAGACAATACAGGTAAAACAACTTTTTCAAACGGAAAATGTGCATGCCCACCGTTTTTGGCTTTCATCCATTGATAAAATTTTGATACATAAATGAATGTTAATGCTCCCAAAACAGTACTAAACAACAAAGCATCAATATAAAAAATACCAATAATTTTAGGAGTATAAGAAATTTCTGAAATATACATAAATCCGATTGAACCAACAGAAATTGTCATTAAAATAAAATCTCTACCGACAAATTTCCAGTTCTTTTTATCAAACCACAATATCAACCAATATCCTAACAGTGCTAACATTGCTCCGGCCCAGACACCAATCACACAATCATCAACCCCATAGCGTCGAGCAATTTCCAATGATGCTCCAACGGCTACGGTGCATACCGCACATGCCGGATTGGCGAAAGCTTTACTGCTCATCCCCAATATCAGTGCCAAACTCAAAATCAAGCTCATTTTTATTCCTTTCCTGAATTTCAACAATATATTTCAAAATTTCTTGCCAGTTTAATTAATAATGTTTAAAATTAGGTTTATGAAAAAATTGATTGAAAAAGCTAAAAAAACTCACGCCCTTAATCGTGATGAAATTATATCTTTGCTCTATGATAAAAATTGTACATCAGAGCTTTTTTGTGCTGCAGATGAAGTTAGACTTAAATATGTCGGTGATAATATTCATCTTCGAGCATTAATTGAATTTTCTAATATTTGCAAAAACAATTGTTGTTATTGCGGTCTGCGTAAAGATAATAAAAATATCTCTCGTTATAGAATGAGTGAGGATACTATTTTTAAGTTGGCTGAACATGCGGCCAATAATATGAACCTAAAGACTATTGTTTTACAATCAGGTGAAGATTTGTTCTTTGATTGCGACAAGCTTTGTGCAATTATACAAAAAATTAAAACCTTAGATGTGGCACTCACACTCAGTATCGGTGAAAAAACTTTAGAAGAATATAAAGCATACAAAAAAGCAGGTGCAGACAGATTTCTACTCAGAATCGAAACTACTGATAAAGAAATTTATTCTCGTTATGATCCGAATATGGATTGGGAAACCAGAGTACAATGTATCAAAAATTTAGGTATTGCCGGATTAGAAATCGGTACCGGTGTATTGGTGGGGTTGCCGGATCAAAAACTTGAATCTTATGCCGATGATATTTTGTTTTTTAAGAATCTTAATGCCGATATGGTAGGTATTGGTCCGTTTATTCCTCATCCGGATACTCCGCTTAAAGATGCAAAAGGCGGAACTCTTGATATGGCACTCAAAGTTATGGCTATCACCAGATTGCTTTTGCCGGATATTAATATACCGGCAACTACCGCTATGGAAACGTTGGAACCAAACGGACAAACAAAAGCTTTGCAAGCTGGGGCAAATGTTATTATGCCTAATGTCACCCTAACCCAATACAGAAAACATTATGAACTTTATCCGGGTAAATCTACCACAAATTATACCCCAGACGAAACATTGTGTGAAATTAAAAATAAAATTGCACTAATCGGACGTAAAGTTTCCAATGATTATGGATTTAGAAAAAAATCTCAGTTACATTCTAAGTAATCCCCCTAATCATAACCATAATATCTGTTTTTACATCAATTTTCACATTCGTAGGTGAAAATACGTATTCGTAAGCTGTATCATAAACAACTATATCCACCAATCTGTAATCTCAACTACTCATAAATCAAATTTCGTTAATACAAGGCAATTCCCAACCAGTAGAAGGAACACACTCGTCGTCACAATTATAACCCTCTTTTCTATATCCTGTTTTACAACTATCAAGTTTATACTTAGTAGTTCCGTTACAAGTTATATATGAACAGTTTCCGTTTGATGGACATGAAGTATGTCTATACTCAATAGAATCACAACTTATACAAATATTACCCTTTTTAACATAACCTGTTTTGCAATTTCTTAATTTATATTTTGTAGTTCCATCACATTCATATTCTGTACAATTTCCTCCGGTAGGACATGAAGCTAACGGATAACTACTGAAATTACAGCAAGAATTTCCGCTTTTTGTATAGCCTGACTGACAACTGTCTAATTTATATTGTATATGTTGTATCGTTTCTTTGCATTCAAATTTAGTACAATTGCCACCGGTAGGACATTCTGTTAACGGATATTCGATAAAATCACAAGTTTCACCAACTTCCAAACAATAGACTTTTGAGCTATCAAACGGACAAGTCAGGTATTTGATATCACCGCAATCATCAACGGATTTGGTATATCCCAAGCTTTCACAAGATGGCGGTTGTTGACATGTTTGAGCGGAGACTGCGGAAGTATAAATCGTGCTTGCAAGCAATGATAAAAGCATTTTTTTCATAATAAGTCTCCTTTGAGTTTCTCGATGATTGCATTAAGATTGTAACCGCACCAGTAGTTGTCATAATCAATGTAAGTGACTTCACATTGGGCAAATTGATATTGAGTGGTATCTTCACAAGTTATTTCCAAACATGTGGCATTGGCGGGACATTCGGTTAAGGGATATTCGCTAAAGTCACAAGCCGGACAAAAGACTACGGATAAATCGAACGGGCAACGAACAATCTCTTTGCCGGCACACTCACTTTCAGTTTGAGTATATCCCATTTCAGCACAAGTCGGTGGTGTAACGCATGATGTTTGAGCCAAAGATGTAGGTGCCGGTAGCAATACCATAGCTATGATAAATATGTATTGTTTCATCTCATGGCTCCGTTGTTCTTATTTTGTCATGCTCAGGCTCTTCTTTTTTCTGTCATACTCCGGCTTGACCGGAGTATCTCTCTTAAGTTTTATGAGATTGTCC
>SUUR01000037.1 GCA_015062435.1 Alphaproteobacteria bacterium
TTCTCCACACCCCATCGCAGTCTTCTTCATTTTCACATTCGTTTGGAAAATAATCACTATCACAAAATTTTGAACATAAAGAAGAATCAGTCGGACAAGTTTTTCCCTCACAATATTGCCAATCTCCACCACAGCTATAATAACCGGAACAATCAACAACACAAGTATTGCCACTCTGCGTATATCCGGAATTACAACTATCTAATTTATATTGTGTGGTATCTTCACAAGTTATTTCCAAACATGTGGCATTAGCGGGACATTCGGTTAAGGGATATTCGCTAAAATCACAAGCCGGACAAAAGACTACGGATAAATCGAACGGACAACGAACAATCTCTTTGCCGGCACACTCACTTTCGGTTTGAGTATATCCCATTTCAGCACAAGTCGGTGGAGTGACGCATGATGTTTGAGCCAAAGATGTTGAAGTCGATAATAAAAATATCGATATGATATATATAAATCGATGCATCTTCGCCTCCTTGTTCTTGTCTTTGTCACATTCCGGCTTATTTTATGTCATACTCCGGTCAAACCGGAGTACCTCGCTTAAGTTTCTTGAGGATTGTCCGATCAAATCGGACAATGCCAATAACTATATCTTTGTCATATCAAGATGCCTGACAAAAACTGACAGGTACCATAAGACAAAGCCCCTCAACAAGCTTGAGATGACTATTTAATCCGGACGCAGTAATGAAAACTTCAAAATTTCAACCATCATATCTATGCTTTTAAATAGCATAAAACTAACTTTTTCTTATTCTTTAAGAAAAAGCGAGGCAGAAACTATCTGTCCCAAAACTCAGTCATATGTTTTTTAAGGAGTGTATTGCACAAAAAACGGCGATTTTTAATTGCCACTTTAAGCGTAATCATGTCCTCATGTTTATCCATTTATAAGATTATCATAAGCTGATATTACTGTCAAGATTGATTAAATGCAGATAACAAAAAGCCCCTTTTCTCATATCTGAAAAGGGGCTTCTATATTTATTTTGCTGTTTATTTATTTTCAGCCAATTGCTCTAAGACTTGTTTTTTTAGAGTAACGTTATCAGCCTTACCTGTTGCAAATACCGGAAGTGTATCTTGGAACAAGATAATTCTCGGTAAATATAGCTCAGGTAAACCATTGGCTCGAACATAATTGTGCAAAACATCTTGTGTTACGTCTTTATTGTTGGTAACCAAAACGATTTGTTCACCTTTACTCTCGTGAGGAATGGCAACCACACCGTAAGAATAGTCTGGACCACTTTGTTCATAGGCTTTGACAACCATTTCATGAACAGCATTTAAGGATACCATTTCACCACCAATTTTGGCAAAACGTTTAATTCTATCCCTGATATAAACGAATCCGATTTCATCAATCTCAACCACATCTCCGGTATGATACCAACCTCCTTTTAAGGGCACCAAAACTCCCGGATTGTCCGGCATATAATACCCCATCATAATGTTTGGACCTTTAACACATAGCTCACCGCCGTTTTCAATACCATCAACTTTTTCAATCTTATATTGAATCTTTGGCAATAATTTACCGATTGATCCAAAACGGTTGAAAATACTGTTGTTGGCTGTTACTACCGGTGAGCACTCTGTTGAACCATAGGCTTCCATAACACGAACACCGAATCGTTCAACCCACATATTTCTGGTATCAGGCTTGATGGCCTCTGCCCCACCAAACATAAAGCGAATATTGTGGAAATCCATTGAATGGGCAATTTTGGCGTATCCTCTAAAGAATGTATCTGTTCCAAACATAACAGTTGCGCCAATTTCATAAACAATCTCGGAAATAATACGATAATGTAACGGAGACGGATACAAGAACAATCTGGCTCCCTCAAATAACGGAAACAGTGTACCTACCGTCAACCCAAAACTATGGAACATAGGTAAAGCGTTAAAAATAATATCTGTCATATTGATGGTTTCGATTGATGACAATTGCTTAATATTAGAAATAATATTAGCATGGCTCAATACAACAGCTTTAGGTGCTCCCTCTGAACCTGAAGTAAACAAGATAACGGCTTTTTTATTACCGCCTTCGGGATGAGGAACTCTTTTGGTTTTGTAGCGGATAAATGCTCCAATCTTATCTGCCAAAGTAATGTGCTTGCGCAAATCTTCCAAATAAAAAATCTCTAATCCGGCAGCTCGCAATTCTTCAATAACCGGCTCCAATTTTGCATTGCGAATAAATAAATGTGAAGTGATTACCAGCTTACAAACAGCTGTTTTACACATGGAAACCATGTTCTTGGCACCAACCGAGAAGTTGAGCATCACCGGAACACGCTCATAAGCAGATAAACCGAAAAATGTGCATAATGTTGCTATCGCATTAGGCAATAATAAGGCAACATTTTCATCCGGCAAAGTGCGTTTTTTGAAGAATTTTCCCAACACAAAAGATTTGATAATAATGTCTTTATAAGAGTGAGGAACACGACTGATATCTTCAACAAATGCAGGACGACGCATGAGCCCCTTTTTGGAGTGAACCTTTCCGGTCTTCATGAGCTGAGCAAATAAAGATATATTGTCATCATACGATGCCTCAAAACACATATCGCGCATAATCATGTAAACTTCATTGCTAATGTGATCTCTTTGACGGCGTAATTCATCTTTTAATTTGAAGTTTACCGGTTTACGAACAGTAATTGTAACCTTAGGCAACGGACGATGCGGCAACTTCCCTTTGGTTTTGGAAAAATATCCGTATTGAGGACCGCTTATCCATACAGGGATTATCGGTGCACCGGATTTATCAGCCAGCAAACCAGGAGCTTCGTATATCTTCATCATACCGCCATTGGAAGTAATTCGTCCTTCGGCAAAAATAACACAACAACGTCCACTGTTTACTTTGGATATCAACTCTTTTAAATCTGACGGCTCAATCGGATTAAACGGCATAATATCCGCAGCCCACATGATAAAACGTATCCATTTGTTGCGATATAAATGACCGTTTAGTGCAAAAATCGGGTTTCCCGGTAAAAAGGCATATAGCATCAACGGATCAAGAAATGATACGTGATTTGATACATAGACAGCCTTGTTGGGGACTTTATCTTCATTAAAAGCAATGTTACATCTTACCTTAAAAAGGTTAAATATTGTACGTAAACCCCAACGGGTATATTCTCTAATTTTTTCTCTCAAAATCAGTCTCCGAGATGTTATAACTGAATCAATTTGTACTCAATATGATATGCTTTGTAAAGCAATAAATTGGTTTTATCTCAAGTTTTATTACCAAATATTTCAAAATATTATATAATATAAGTATATTAATGATATCCAAATATGTTAAAGAATCGACAAGAAAAAGAATTCCACAAATATTTTTGTTCAACTTGACTCAAAATTCGGGATTGAGTATTAAAAGACAAGTAAGCGGAGTAAATAAAATGACTAAAGATTCAAAAGCAAAATTACTTTACAGTGCATTCGGCGAATTTGCTAAAAACGGTTTTTTGGGCGCAACAACCAGAGATATTGCCGAAAAAGCCAACATCAACATTTCCTCAATTCTTTACTATTTTGGCGGTAAACGAGGTATGTATGCTGCAGCTTTGCAAAATATTGTAGACACCGTAAAAAATATGAGTGCAGACGTTTTATCCAGATATCAAATCGTTATCGACGGCGGAAAGCCAGATGAAGCAAGAGCTTTTTTAAAAGAACTTGTTCAAAGATTTTTACTCCTATTATGCGGTGAGAATATATCCAAAGACATGAAAACCGTTTTTTTGAGCGAGTACTCAAAACCGACGGAAGATTTTAATATCCTTTATGACGGACTTATTGCTCCGGTACACAAGATGATGGCATCTCTCCTTTCTCAAGCAAGCGAGGGAAAAATCAACACTAAAGACGGATATTTGTATACTTTTCCGCTGTTTGCGCAAATGTTTGTTTTTGCATCCAGAAAAGAATCGATTTGCTCTTTTATGGAATGGAATGACTATGGAGAACAAGAAAAACAAAAACTGCTTAAGTATATGATAAACCAAATAGATTTCCAAATAGACAGTAATAAATAGTGTATAATTCAATCAATTGATTGACAAATAAAAATATATCGTATATCAAGTTGTTGTTCGTTAACAACTAAAGAGATCTACTTATGAAAAAAATTCTTACATTGACCGCATTGGGAACAATCTTGGTTGCTTCTAATGCTATGGCTGCGGGCTTCCATTTAAGAGAACAATCTGCAGCTGCTCAAGGTAATGCTTTTGCCGGCGCTACTGCCGGTGCTGAAAATGCATCTTATGCTTATTATAACGTTGCCGGATTGACTCGTCAGAAAGGTACTCAAATAAACTTGGGAACAACTTATATTGCTCCTCGTGCCGAAGCTCAGAACGTTAAAGATGGTGCCGGTAATCGTGATGCAGATGTAAACAATATCGTTCATGCAGCATGGGCGCCTAACGGAACAATTTCTCACCAAATTGATGATAAATTAACCGTAGGATTAGGATTGAATGTTCCTTATGGTATGATTACCAAATATGATTCAGAATGGGCAGGTAGCGATCATGGTATTACTTCTAAAGTTATGTCAACAACCATTACTCCGATGGCTGCTTATAAATTGACAGACAAGTTGTCAGTTGGTGCCGGTTTGCAAATGCAATACATTAAAGCCAGATTAACAAGCAGTGCATATAATCCTTTGGCCGGTGGTGATATCGGAAATGTAGGACTTGAAGGCGATACATTTGATGTGGGATATCAGTTAGGCGCAATGTATGAATTTAATAACGATACTCGTATCGGTGTAAACTACCGCAGTGAAATCAATCATAAACTTAAAGGCGACATAAAAGGAAGTAAAGGTTCTTATACATCTGCCGTGCCATATCTAAATCAAGACATTTCCGCTAAATTAGATACTCCGGCAATGTTGTCTGTCGGTGCTTATCATCAGATTAATGATAAATGGGCCGTTATGGCTGAGTATCAGCGTGTATTCTGGAGTTCTTTTGAAAACTTGGATATTATGGGTAACAGTTTCCACAAAGGTCCATATGGTGCGCCTGTTGCCGGTGGCGGTTTGGTTAGCCATACAGCTGAAAATTGGAGCGACACTAATTTCTTTGCTATCGGAGCAAGTTATCAAATTGATAATCAATGGAAACTCCGCTTGGGATTGGCTAAAGATGAAGGTGCAGCCAGAAAATTGGAACGCACCCCTCGTATTCCGGACTCAGACAGAACATGGTATTCTATCGGTTTGAACTATCAGTATAATGAAAACTTGACATTTGATGTCGCTTATACATATATTCAAGCAAAAGATGCACCTATGGATACAGCTTTGACAGAGAACAGCGGTAGCGGACGTAATGTATCCGCAGACTATAAAAACTCTGTTAAACTATTCGGATTGTCTTTGAATTATAAGTTCTAATGCTGGTATAATTTTTAGAACTTATGAAGAACGGTCAACATTTGTTGATCGTTCTTTTTTATATTTCATACGGGGATTAAATCTAATATCAGGTTGCTTTTATAAATTCTAAAAGATAGTATATCAGCAACCAATCAAATCTCAGGAAATAAAAATGAAAGACGGATACCAATTATATTGCGGTGACAGTTTTGAAATCATGAAAAACATGCAAGATGAGAGTTTTGACATGATATTTGTGGATCCCCCTTATTTAATTTCTAATGTCGGAACAAGTTGCCAAAACGGAAAATTAGTATCCATAAATAAAGGCGGTTGGGATATTGATGGAGGAATTGAAGCTAATTTTGAATTCCACAAAAAATGGTTGGAAGAATGTAAAAGACTACTAAAACCTAATGGCACGATATGGGTATCAGGAACTTATCACAGTTTATATCCATGCGGTTTTGCAATGATGCAACTCAAATATCATATCCTAAATGATATTATATGGTTTAAACCCAATGCAAGCCCTAACCTTTCCTGTAAATATTTTACCGCAAGCCATGAAAGCCTTATCTGGGCCAGAAAAAACAAAAAAGCAAAACATTACTTTAATTATCAAGCTATGAAGGAGGGAAACTTCCCTAAAGATATGATAAAAAAACCTCACTGCCAAATGCGTAGTGTATGGTCTATTTTTGCAACTCCACCTGATGAAAAAAAATTCGGACGCCACCCCACCCAAAAACCTTTGGGATTATTAGAGCGGATAATCTCTGCATCAACTACTCCAGATGCAGTTGTTTTTGACCCGTTTATGGGAAGCGGAACAACCGGTGTGGCAGCAACAAGACTTGGACGAAAATTCATCGGAATTGATAATTGCAAAGAATATGTCAATATCGCAAATAAAAGAATAATTGATGTTTTAAACTCAAAACCCCTAATCTAATTTGACAAAATTTTTACCATAACACTCCATTTTTATTGAACATTTGTTAATATTATTGTATTATGATAATAAGAAATGTTCTACGGAGTAACGGCAATGGCTACAATTAACGATATAAAAAATAGTGCATGGGCTAGTAAATTTTTAGCGGCACGGGGTATTTCTTTAGACGATTTAGATTCCATCAAAAATCCTCAAGAATTAACATTGGCTTTTGAGGAATTTATGTTTGAGAAATATCATGAACAAGATATTTCAACTCCTGAGGAAGAAGATAAAGCTTATTCTCAGGAAGCGCAAGAGCGTTTAGGAGAAATTTATAATTCCAAATTTGAATACAAACCTAATGGATATCATCTTAAAAATATAAATGAAGATTTAGATGATGTTGCTTATTTATGCGCCGTTAAAAGTTTGGCATTATCCGAAGATGAAATTAATCAGGAAAACTTTGAAAAACATATTAAACAGGCATCAAATAGAATTGCAACTGAATATTATTCCGGAATTTGGGCTGCTCAACAAACCGATGCCAAGCTAAAATCACACAATACCGAACATTTTGCTAATGTTGTTGCCAATATCAGTCAGTTGGTTGAAAATAATCAGTCTAAAGAAGAAATATACCAAAAGCTATTTAATGGAAAAAAACCATCAGCAGATGCCGAAAAAAACATTACAACCATTGTTATTAACTCTAATACAGAGCCTGCAACTAGTTGGTTTAAAAAAATGGGTGAATACGGAGCTAAATTTCTAGATAAAGCTCAAAAACTTGAAAAAGATTATCCGTTTACAGCACTTTCTACAAATCTTGCCTTAGGCACTGTTGCCAGTCCAGCTTTATTGGCTTATAGAATGACTTTAGCTACCAGAAATATTTATAAAATGAGCAAAGAATCCGGCAAAAGTGTCAGCGAAATGCTTAAAGATAAAGAGCAACGTAAAGAACTCTTAAATCAAGGAAAAGCTTTTGCCAGAATTATCCCCGGTGCGGGAATATTTCTATCTGCAGATTCATTAAAAAATTATTTCAAAAAAGAAGGACGCAAAAGTTTAGTAAACACAGTTCTTAGCACCGGTAAGACAATCAAAACTCTTTGGAAATCAGGAGGACGTGACAAGCAGGCGTGGAAAGATTTAGGTAAAAGTGTAGCGACTATCGGTGGTGTGGTTTTGAGTGCATACGCAGTTTATAAAGGAATGGATGCCATATCTGCAAATGCCGCTCAGGTAGATAACAATGCCCAACAAGCTCCGGCTACCCAAGATATTGTTAATCAAGAAATGGTGACTTTACGGGATAATCAAAATACACAAACACATGCTTTTCAAACCGAAAGGCCTGATAACTATGTAATTGATCCTGATAGAAGTGCAGAAGTTGATCAACAATTGGCTGAAGCATCTATTAATACACAAACTGAAAATATTCCTGATACTGTATCTTTAGAAAACTCTCCTAACTTGACAGATGAACAACAAAGTTTACGTTATCTGTTATTGCGTGAACCGGCAGCTGTTAATGAAATGATTGGTGACGGAAAATTCCATAGTTCTGCTGAACTGGCTAAAATGTGGAATGACGGCTCTATTAGTGATGATATGAAAACTGAACTTCTTAAATATTCAGAAGCCCGCTTTGATGATAAAGGGAACTTTTTGGATACTACAAGCGGAGAAATTGATAAACAAGCTGAAAATGCAGCCAAAGAATGGCAAGCAAAACATGATGCTGCTAAAGAATCTGTTAAAGGTGAAACAAATATACAAGAAACGTCTGATAACAATAAAAATCCGTCAGATACCAACAATATGACACCTTTAGAAACACCAGAAGCAAATTTTGAAATGGCACAAGCTCAAACACTTAAAGATCTGGAATCTATAAATAATAGAGAAAATCCAGAAAACGAAGTTGAAATAAATAAAATAAAAATAAGAAATGATGGAACAATTAAAGTAGTGGGAAGTAATGAAGAAAGCCGAATTACTCTTAATATTGCCGAAATTAAAGGTATTGAGAATTTTAAAGGTATAAATGTTGATAAAATTAAGTTTAATGATGGAGAAGTAACCCTTTCAGGAACAACTCCGGAAGGGCGTGATTTAAGTTGCACAATAAATAATAAAGGTGAATATACAAATCTAAAAATAAATGGGCATATATATGAACAAAAATATTTAGACCAAATGAACAGTGTTAGTGAACTTAGAAATAATGCCTTAAATAATTATCAAACAGCAACTTCTATACAAAATGATCTTGATAATAAAGAAACAATATTATCTGCAAATACTGAAATAATAAATAACGATACAAGACCAGAAAATGTTACCAAAACACAAAATGAAACATTGTCATCTAACACATATACTGCTTCAGAAGAAACTCACGCTGATGAAATAAAGAGCGGACATGAAAAACATGTTAGTGAAATGATTAGCAAACATAAACAAGATGTTAACGAAATGAGAAATAACTATAAGCAAGATGTTAACGAAATGAGAAATAACTATAAGCAAGATGTTAACGAAATTAGAAACGAACATAAGCAATTTGTTGACAATGTGAGAAATGACTATGAGCAAGATGTTAACGAAATGAGAAATAACTATAAGCAAGATGTTAACGAAATTAGAAACGAACATAAGCAATTTGTTGACAATGTGAGAAATAACTATAAGCAAGATGTTAACGAAATTAGAAACGAACATAAGCAATTTGTTGACAATGTGAGAAATGACTATAAGCAAGATGTTAACGAAATTAGAAACGAACATAAGCAATTTGTTGACAATGTGAGAAATGACTATAAGCAAGATGTTAACGAAATGGTAAATAATCACAATGAATTTGAAAATGCTCATACAATATCTTCATCACTGTTTAATATCAAATATGAAATTATTGATGAAAATAAATATGAAATTAATTTAACAGGAAGCGCTATACCATCTTACGATATTTCGGAGTACACACAAAAATATGTTGACATGCAAATGCAATCTGATGGTTCTGTAACTGTCGGTGATAAAACTTATAGTGCAGATGAAATAGAAACATATAACCGAATTCATCATCATGGCTTTTGTAGACACATTGCGGATAATTTATATATGCAAGAACTCGTAGCTGATGATATAAAATCAAGAATAGGAGCTGGCGAAAACGTATCTGAAGCAGAACTTAAATTTGTAGAGAATCAGGCAAAACAAGAAGAAACCTTTACAACTTATCAACGTGATGACAATGGTAACGTCAGAACGAAAATTGACATGCATGGTAACCATACAAATTATGATTTTCATGGTAACGTTATGTATTCTGTTTCAAAAGGCGATATTGATGGTAGAACAACTAATGATGGAGGAGTCGAATATAAAATTACAGAAACAGATAATGGCTTTAAAACAGAGATTAAACAAGGCTCTTTTCCGAAAGAATACAATTTGCACTACAGAAACTCCTTTATAGAAAACTCTGAAATTAAAAATATAAGCCAAGATGAACTTAAGATACGTGGTAAGGTACCTGGTGAAATACCATTAGTTTACCAACATGCCAAAGATTATACTTTTAAGCTATCTATTCAAGATGCTATTTATGATGATTTGCAACAAAGAGAAGCTTCAGGTGAAACATTATCAACTGCAGAAAAAGATTTTATGAAAAGTCAAGAAGAAATTCGAAATGAACATACTTCAACTATAAAATATTCTAATGGTAATATTAAATCTGAAACAAACTATTTGGGTGAGGAACGTACATATTATCGTGATGGTGAATTAAAGTCATTTACCAGTAAAGATGGTGTGACAACGGAATATGATAAAAACGGCGTTGAAATATCTGGAGATAAAAATAATCCTGCTAGTGAATTGGCTAATAATCGTGAAACAATCGAAACAAGCGACAATCATTCTCAATCTAACTCAAACAATACCGCTGAGCATATTAAAAACTTGAGAGGACTTGAAAATGAAAAACAGACTGTTTCCAAAACTCCTGCAAATAACTATACCACAAGTAAAACTATTATAAATACACAAAATAGTGGAGGACGTTAATAAATAAAGTGCTTGCAATTTAAATTATTTGTGTTAAAAGTAAGCAAAATTTTGGTTATAACTTTTTAGATATTGTAGAAATGAGGTGATTTAAGTGGTTCAAGTTACTGTTATCGGTAATGATGTTGCTCAGTCTTTGAAAGTTCTCAAAAAGAAAATGCAGCGTGAAGGTGTTTTCCGTGAAATGAAGTTACGTCGTTGTCATGAAAAAAATTCTGAGAAAAAAGCTCGTCGTCAAGCTGAAGCTGTTCGTCGTGCTCGCAAGCAACTGCGTAAACGCTTAGATACAGAAGGTTTCTAGTATTACCTTTTATTATTCAAAACCACTCTTTATAATAAAGAGTGGTTTTTTGTTTGGATTATTTAAATTGATTAATTCCGTCCACCACGTGTAATTATTTGTTGACAATTAGGCAATAAAGATATATCCTATAATTAGTGAGGTTAAATTATAGGGGGCGGAGATGGCAAGAATATCCGTTGTTCTTGGAGCTGTTGTTGTCTTTCTTTGCACAA
>SUUR01000006.1 GCA_015062435.1 Alphaproteobacteria bacterium
TAATTTAGGTTTTTATGACAAAGATAATTTTATCTGCGGAAACCAATTGTGTAATTGGTCTTTGCAATAAAACAGGAGGTTTGAGATGAGATATTTATTAGTAACAACAACGATTATTGCCGGTTTGACATATACATCATCGGCTATGGCGCAAACTTGTACGGCGGCTCCGTCCTGTGAAGAAATGGGATATACTCAAAGTGCATCGGACTGCGCCGGAAAAATATCACTCAGATGTCCATTTGATTTATCTGCTTATTTGTGTGGAGCAGTGGGTAGTTGTGATTTTAGTGACTACCCCTTAAGCTCATGCCCCACCGGCGGTAATTGCACCAATACCACTTGTGATGGTACGACAAAGTATAAGCTAAATAGTTGTAATTCCGGATACACCATGAGTGGAAATACTTGTACTGCCAACTGTAATTTCACCAACTATCCGCTTAGCTCATGCCCGTCTAATGGTAATTGCTCTAATTACTCATGCGGAGGAACGACTAAATATAAACTTAACAGTTGTAAATCGGGATATACTCAGAGCGGAAATACTTGTATATATAATGATCCTTGTGCTGGATATTATGAATGTGGCGGAAGTTGGCAATATTGTGAGGGATATACTTGTTCTGCTGATTCAGATATGTGTTCTGAATATTGTGTAGGAGATTACTTCCCATATGACTGTGATAGTGAATATGACTGCGATGATGTAGGTGGCGTATATCGCAACGGATACTGTTCTGAGATGTGTGATGGTGGCAATGATTATTCATCTATATGTATTGATATAAGCTCTTGTGATAATGCTTACTATGATTACGATTATGAATGTTATACAGGTTGTTGTGACGAGTATATGGATTACGGATGTGATGATCTCCAATGCGCAGGTCTACTTGGCACATGGATTCAAGAATGTACTGGTAATTCTATGTGTGGTGCAGGTTTTCCATTTTTAGAGTGCCCATAACATGTTTATAAATTAAAAATTTACTAGCATATATTTGCAAGCTGAAGAATGTGGTAGCAGTGGTAGTAGTGATAGTTGTTCCGGATACTATGAATGTGGTGGAGGTTGGCAATATTGTGAGGGATATACTTGTTCTGCTGATTCAGATATGTGTTCTGAATATTGTGAAGATGAATCTATTCCAATTAGTTGTATCGCCGGTAATGATCCTTGTATATGTAGTGAAGGTTTCCCGTTTTAATTACGCTGAAGAAAATCCCCTGCTTAAGTGTTTTGAGCAGGGGATTTAGTTTTTTATCTGGTTAGAGATTTGTATCTGGTACGGTGAGGGCGTGCAGCCTCTTCACCAAGACGGCGAACCTTGTCTTTTTCATAATCTTCAAAGTTACCTTCAAACCATTCGACGTGACCATCATCTTCATAAGCCAAGATATGAGTGGCAAGACGGTCTAAAAACCATCTATCGTGTGAAGTTACCAAAACGCAACCGGGATAGTTCATGATACCTTCTTCTAAAGAACGGAGCGTATCTACGTCTAAGTCATTGGTTGGTTCGTCAAGCATGATAACATTAGCGCCTTTTTTAAGCATTTTTGCCAGATGTACACGATTGCGCTCACCTCCAGAAAGTTGTCCGACTTTTTTCTGTTGATCTGAACCTTTGAAGTTAAATTGTCCGACGTAGGCACGAGAAGGGACTTCTGCTTTTCCGAGTTTTATCATATCTAGACCATCTGATATTTCTTCCCATACATTTTTATTGGGGTTAAGTTCATCTCTAGATTGATCGACGTATCCTAAATCTACGCTATCGCCAAGTCTGATTTCTCCGGAGTCTGGGGTTTCTTTGCCGGCAATCATTTTGAATAAGGTGGTTTTACCGGCACCGTTAGGGCCGATAATGCCGACAATAGCTCCTTTGGGGATTTTGAATGAAAGATTGTCTATTAATACTCTGTCGCCATATGCTTTGCTAATGTTGGTAGCTTCAATAACTAAATCACCAAGTCGTTCAGTCATAGGGATATTGATATTGGCCGTAGAAATTTTATCTTTAGTTGATTGAGCCAATAGTTCATCATAAGCATTGATACGAGCTTTGGATTTTGCTTGACGAGCTTTAGGATTTTTTTGGATCCATTCCAGCTCATTGGCTAAAACTTTTTGGCGTGCAGTTTCTTCTCTGGCTTCTTGCTCAAGTCGTTTTTGTTTTTGTTGAAGCCAAGAAGAATAATTGCCTTCATAAGGGATTCCTTGTCCTCTATCTAATTCAAGAATCCAACCGGTTACATTGTCTAAGAAGTAACGATCGTGAGTTACCATAACAACCGTTCCTTTATAGTCTTTGAGATGATTTTCTAACCAAGCAACAGATTCTGCGTCTAAGTGGTTGGTAGGTTCGTCCAGTAATAGCATATCCGGTTTGGAGAGGAGTAATCTGCATAGAGCTACTCGTCTGCGCTCGCCTCCGGAAAGTTTGGTGACATCTGCCTCTGCCGGAGGACAACGCAAAGCATCCATAGCTATCTCGATTGTGCGTTCTAAGTCCCAACCATTGCAAGCGTCAATTTTTTCTTGCAGTTCTGCTTGTTCATTAATGAGGTTGTTCATCTCATCATCGGTGAGTTCTTCTCCAAAACGCATGGATACTTCCTCAAATCTTTTGAGTAAATCTCGGGTTTCTGCTAAGCCGTCCATAATGTTTTCCATAACATTTTTAGAGGAATCTAATTGTGGCTCTTGTTCAAGGTATCCAACTTTTATTCCCTCTGCAGCCCATGCTTCACCATTAAACTCTTTATCTACTCCTGCCATGATTTTTAATAGAGTTGATTTTCCGGCTCCGTTTACACCCAAAACACCAATCTTGGCTCCGGGTAAAAAGGATAAAGTGATACCTTTGAAGAGCTCTTTGCCTCCGGGAAATACTTTGGTTAAATTTTGCATAACAAAAACATATTGGACTGCAGCCATTTTAATCTCCTTTTAAATAACTTTGGATTTGACTATACAGATTAAAAAAGAAAAAGCAACTTATTAATTATGGCGATTTGTATTGGCAATATTTTCATCTACAACATTAACTTGCAGAATTTGGGCTTTTTTACTGCCATATATGGTTTGAGCTGCTTCTCGATCTCCGAAATCTTTGTAAATGCGTTTGGCATCATAGGGGATACGAGGAGTGAGGATTTGTCCGTCTGGCATTTTAATGGTGCCATCAGCATATAAGGTGGCTTTAAAAATCTCTTGATTGTCAAAACGGCGGATAATTTCTGAACAGCCATAAAATCCATCAAGCTCTTTAGACATATAAGCATTGGCTTTTTCTTCAGAGTATGCATAGATTGCTTTGTTTTGTAGTATATCACTGGGAGATTTGGTGAGAAGAATGGCTCTTGCCAAAAGCTCAAAGTCATCATATTTGGTGGAACCGCAAGCGAGTCCCTGACCGGAAATTGCTCCAAGTGCTTTTACTTCTTCTATGTAGGGCATTTGAGCGTTAGCTTGATTGATGCTTATAAGTAAAGCTAAAAATAATATCAAAAATCTCACAGCTCAATTCTCCTTATCTTTATAAAAACAAAGGTATTATAATATTTAGGCCAAAAAAATCAAAAATAAATGTGCATTTTCACCAAAAAATTTGAAAAATTAAGTTGACAAACTTTGTTAAATAGCATAAGTTGCGGTTAACTTGTGATATTTAAGGATAATAACAATGAAAATTTATAGCTCTTTGAAAAGCAAAAAAGTACGTGACAAAGACTGCAAAGTTGTTCGTCGTAAAGGTCGTGTGTACGTAATTAATAAAAAGAATCCTAAGCTCAAAGCTCGTCAGGGTTAAGTTTGATTACTTATAAGTTAAAAAAAACTCGCTGTATTTAAGCGAGTTTTTTGTTATTATTCACATTTATATTTCCTGTGTTCTGAGATAACATAGGTTTTACGATGTTTTAATCAAATATCGAGATAGATTGACGAATTATAACATTAAGAAAATACTTAAGAATATAAAACCATAAATGATAATACCACTGATGTACATACGGGCAATTCTGAAATCAGCTCCTGACGGAATAGAATTTTCAATAATGATGGTTTGTAGTAGTATATATAAAACATAATTAACAAAAGTGGCCGGCATATGTGGTAAAAAGTAACGATTGAGGTAAAATCCTATCGGAAGTAATAAAAGAGGGGCTAAAGATGCCGGTATGGCATTGTAAAAGGTGATGTTTCTGAAGCCAACACTTCCCATTACATAATTACCATCATCTCCTCTTTTGGGCCAAATTGTAAAATTGCATGGGCGAGCATTTAGTAGCATTCCTATAAAAAAGTGTAGGAATTCGTGTAAGATGGTTCCGGGTATATTAACTAAGGCACTAAGCCACATTGAATGATATGTTTTGTATTTGATGCGCATCAAAATAATCACAACCAGTATCAGATAAAAACGGTTATCAAAAAAATTTCTTAAAAATGAAGGGTCATTTAGTGTCATAAAAATTTTTAACAGAGCATCTTTAATCATGATTTGTTCTTCTTTAAGCTTGATAAACCTGCCAAATAGGTATTAACTAAAAGTTTGCAAAGATTGTTGCGTTTAATTTTGCGGAGAGTGGTATTTTTTCCGGCGGCTACAAAACCGCTAAGTGAAAAAGTTGCTAATCCTAAGACCTGAACGGTGACTTGTCTTTCGGCATGAGTCAGATTGCCAAACATTTTTACTAATTGATATTCAAGCATTTGTTCAAACTTGAAAATCATTTTACGATAATTTTTATCAAGTTGTGTTTGAGTTTGAGACAGAAGATCTTGATATAGTAATAGCCAAAGATTGGGGTTGGCGGTTACAAATCCGGTAAAGACATCAGCATAACGATTGAGATTAATATAAGGGTTATCTTCTTTGATAATTGTATTAAGCTCGTTATAAATAAGCTCCAAAGTTTGGAGATTTATTTCTGTGATAAAATTGTCCATTGTTCCAAAAGTATTATATATCAGCCCAATGGAAGTGTTTGATGCTTGTGATAATTTGCGAGCGGTTAAATAATCCGGACCTTTTTCTACAACTAATCGGCGTCCGATTTTGATTAATGATTGGCGAACTTGATCTCGTACAAAGTTTTTGAGACGAAGATTTTTGTCAGCTGATTCTATCATTGTTTATTATCCAAAAAAACTTATATATTTAATAAAATATTTGCAATTATATTTATACAATAAACAAAAGTTGTGCAGTGTTCAATTTAATTTTTTAAAAACGTGAGGATTTTGGGATGAAAAATATTGTTTTGCTTCTTTTGGTTGTATTGGTATCGGGGACAAATGTGTTTGCTCAAGAAACAACCATAACACAAGATTTTTTGTTGGATCCTAACGTTATTGCAAGCGTGGAACCTAAAGAAGATGCTGTGCGCAATGCAGAAGAAAGTGCAAGACAATTGTTGGAGCAAAAGCCTAGAGAGTGGCGAAAGCGAAATTTTCCAAATGTTAGAAAAATGTCAACGATGAGTACTTCTCCTAAACAAATTCAAAAAAATCAGATTGCTCCGTTTGGTTTGATTTGGAAAGCAAGTATAAATGCAACTAAAAATCAGGGAATTATTTTAACTAAAATCGAAGAAAAAGATTATCCTAACAGTTTTTCTGCAACAAACTTACCAAAAGAAATAGATGATTTTTCTCAGGTAGATGTCAGTTTTGGAGAAGATGATATGTTGTGGAGAGTAATTGCATATGGAAAATTGCTTGATGATGATGCTTCAGCAACCAAAGTTTTGCGTTTGTATAATATTTATTCTGCTTTGTTAACTACAAAATACGGTAATAAACAAGAATTTTTTACTCCGGCACAAATTGAGGTTAAAGTAAAAAATGATAGTGGACGAGAAACTACTGTTATGGAAAATGCTCCAATCGGAAATCCTCAATTTTTAAGCCAACTGCAAAGTGGGAGTGCTGTGTTGTATTCTACATATAATAATAGTGAAGTTGGAGCTGCATTGGCTATAAATGTTGACGGAGACGGAAAAAGTTATATAGTACTTGATTATAAAAATTTGGCTTTATTGCGAAGCAAAGAGAAAAGAACTCTTGATGCTTTGTAAATGTATTTGATTAAGGATTGAATCTATGACGAAAATTGCATTTTGTGGAGCTGCCGGAAACGGAATTAGCCCTTTGGAACAAATAATGATAAAAAAGGGATATGAAGTATATGGTTCGGATAGAAGCTTTGATGAAGGTAAAGATGAAAGTCGAAAGCAGGCACTTCAAGCTGTGGGGTTGAAAATTATGCCACAAGACGGTTCCGGTATTACAAAAGATGTTAGTTGTGTATATGCTTCTGCTGCTTTGGATAATGCCAATCCAGATATAAAAAAAGCGAATGAATTAGGGATTCCGGTGAAAAGCAGATCTGATTTGTTATGTGAGATTTTTTCTGAGTATAAAAAAGGAATCGCAGTTGGTGGTACTGCCGGAAAAACAACTACAACCGCTATGATTGCATATATTTTAGATGTGTTAGGACAAAAACCTACAATGATTAATGGCGGAATGTTGTGTAATTATGAAAATATGCCGGGGTTGCCAAACTATCTTTATAATGATGGAGAATATTGTGTTATTGAAGCTGATGAAAGTGATGGATCTATCAGAAAATATAAACCATATATCGGATTGGTAAATAATATTTCTCATGATCATACAAGTATCGAAAAATTGGTGGAATATTTTTCAACGTTCGCAAATAACATCAGTGGTGCTTTGGTTGTGAATTATGATTGTCCGTTAGCAAGAAACTTAAAATCAGAGGCTAAGATATTTTCTTATTCAATAGGTGATAATAATGCTGATTTGACAGCTACTAATGTTTGTGCTGTTGATAACGGAATAGAATATCAGATTGAAAATAAGAAATTTAAGTTAAATCTTATCGGAAAGTTTAATGTTTCTAATGCTTTAGCAGCTATTTCCGCATGTATGATAGCGGGAATTGATAAGTTTGAAGCTGCAAAAGCTTTGGAAAATTTTCGGGGAATTAAAGTCAGATTGGAAAAAATAGGAACATCAAAAGGGGTGACAGTTTATAATGATTTTGCTCATAATCCCAGCAAAATTGAGGCGTCTCTTTTAGCATTAAAGGATTATCCGGGTAGAATTATTGCAATGTATCAACCTCATACACCTTATTCGGCGGTGAATACCGGTGACGAAGTAGCAGCTGCCGTGGCAAAAGTTTTGGCTCCGGAAGATGTGATGATTATGCAAGAAATTTATGAGCTTACACCACAAGATGTGGGGATATCTTCTGCAAATATAATTAAACAAATACAGAATAATGGGCATAAAAATGCACTGTTTTTGCCATTTAAGAGTGATACCAGAAAATTTGTGTTAGAAAATGTAAAATCAGGTGACAGGATCGTTATTATGGGGGCTCATGATAATTCTTTGGCTGATTTTAGTCGAGAATTACTCGAGGCGATATAAGTATTTGTGATAATATAAGAGAAGAGAGAGTAAATATTTACTCTCTCTCTTTTTTGACCTTCTGAAAAACAAATGAAATTATAATTCTTTTGTTAATCTTTTATTGAAGGAGCCTTTGATTATTCACTCTTATTTAGCAAAAGAAATATAATTTCAAATTACTAACATCGTGAATAATAAAGATATGGTATTAAATATTGGAATTTAAATATCATATAAACTAATTATCTACAAAAATCCCCTCACCTGTTGATGGTGAGGGGAAGATTTTAACCAATTTTTGTTTCCGGCGTGAGTTGAGCTCCTTCTTTGGAGTATGCATCAACAGCACGAGCTGCTTTTTTGGATAAAGCAATACAACCGGGTCCGGATACACAACCGCCTTCACAACACATAACTTCAATCATGTTGTTTTCACAGCCTTTGGTGGCGTAGCGTTTGAGTAGTTTGATGTTTTCTTTGGTTAAGCCGTCAATTTTTTCAGGACGGAAGTCAACTTTATTTTGAACCATATCTGCAACAGCACCGGCTACTCCTCCGCTAATGGGGAAAATACGTCCTTGAGCATGGGAGATTTTTCCAAAAGGCACTTCTTCACATTCATCAACATTGATATGTGATGCTACCAACATTGCTCCAATTTCTTCAAAAGTAAGAACATAGTCAACATTGGGATCGGATTCTGCTTCTGCTCGTTTGGCCAAGCATGGACCTACAAATACAGCTATGCAATCCGGCATTTCTTTTTTCATCAATTCTGCTGTATAGTACATCGGAGTTTTAGTATCTGATACATAAGGGCGAATCTCAGGAATGTGTACCTGAGCGGCTTTGAAATATGCCGGACAGCAAGATGTGGTCATGAATTTTTGGCCTTCTTCCATGCGTTCGATAAATTCGGCAGATTCTTTTTGCGTGGTGATGTCTGCGCCAACAGCTACTTCAATGACTTCAGCAAAGCCAAATTTCTTTAAGGCTCCGGCTAAGTTGTTTAAGGAACCGGGAAATTGTCCTGCAATTGCTGGTGCAAGCATGGCAACAACTTTTTTATCGGTTTCTTTTATTTTACGCATAACATCGATCATCTGAGAGCGTTCTACAATAGCTCCGAAAGGGCAAGATGCTAAGCATTTTCCGCATGAAATGCATTTTTCGGTATCAATGTGTTCTTTGCCAAATTCATCTTTGCTAATGGCTCCTACCGGACAAGCTTCTTCGCATGGAACCGGAATTTTTACTACTGAATGATAAGGGCAAACTTCATAGCACTTGCCACAGTTTACGCATAAGTCAGGATCAATACGAGCTCTGCCGTTTACGATGCTGATTGCTTGTTTGGGACAATTAAGACGGCATGGTTGAGCAAAACAACCTCTGCATACATCGGTAATTACATATTGAGATTTTACGCAAGCAGAGCATGCAATATCAATTACAGATAGTTTGTTTTTGGGTGCGTTTTCCCTTTGGAGAGCTTGTTCTCCGTATTCTTTAAGTGAAGTCAGCTCATCAGTTTCTTCTTCAGGACAGTGTCCTAAACCTGCCATACATCTGTATTTTAATACAGCACGGTCTTTATATATGCAACAACGACTGGCTTCTCCATCTTTAGGACGTAAATTTAGAGGGATTCTGTCGGCATCAGCGAATTTGTTTTCAAGATAACTTTCTGCTAACTCAATAAGAATTTTGGTTCTCATCAGGTTGGCATTGTTCTTAGGTATTAGCATCTTTATTTTCTTCTCCAAGCTTATTTTTTATTCTTTTATTTGTTCTCTGATTTTGGAAACTACTTTTTCGTAGCTGGCTTCTTCAATCAGTTCGTCGTTTACATATACAAAAGGACCACGGTTATGTTTGGAGGTGATATCTTTGCATAAGCCCATGCAACGCTCTTCGATAATTTCTATTTTATCTGCAATATCTGAAGGGGCGTTGAATTCTAATGATTGTATTTGAGCAGAACCCATTACAAAACAAGATGTTCCAACACAAATTCTTACTTTTACTTTTTCCATAATATTGCTCCTTTTTAAATGTATCTGACACTAATTTCTTTTAAATATTTATCCTGCAAATTGCGGAATATCTTTTTGACGATGTTACGACGTATTTCCAATTCCATCGGTAAGTTAGGATCTTGGTGGGCTATATTGATTTTTGTGCCGACAACAAAATCTATCTTGTCACTTTCCAACAGCATTTTGGTTAAACGGGTTGCACCATTGTTTTTGTCAGTATCAATGCCTTCTTTTAGCATACGATACACATCAGTCAAGGTTAAAATTCCTTCCGTGACCAAATCTACACCTTCCATAGTTGAACACATCGGAATTTTTAAATCAAATGAGGTTTTATCAATTTCACATTTGAGGCATAGTTCTCTTTCTACGATATTGGCCGTCGTTCCTCCGCAAATAACTGTTTTACCGTCATAATCGGCAACAAGATCTGCAAATTCTTTATCTCTTTTTTCTTCAAATGGCGGGCCAGTGAGAACCAGTAATTTACGAGGTCTTCTAAAGTATAAAACCACGCAACTTATATCATCTCCGGCTTTATGCTCAACTTCTTTGCTTAAGGCTTCTTTGACAATGGCATTGGCTAGATCGTGAGCGGAAATATGCGGGTTTTTACGAATTTGTTCAAGTGCAAAATTGAGGCATCCCTGACGTTGCCAACCTAAAGGATAAAGCCGGTTTCCTAATCCGGCCTGACTGACACCATCGGAAATAAGGATTATTCGGTCTTCTTCCTGATTGGTCATTTGCGAAATATTGATAGTGCGCTCTTTCCATTTTGCTGAGGAAATTTCTTTATATCTAACGTTGACCGGTTTGCCGTTACGAATAAGCATAAAGGGAGGATTGTCCATCTCAAATATACGTGTTTTGCCGTTTAATTCTGTATCTATTACGGAAAAAGTAGCATAACTGATTTTACGTATTTGGCAAATGGGTAAAGCATCCATCATGATCTCTGATGAACGAGATAACTCCATGTTGCTTTCTACAAATTTCATGGCCATTCGTGTGGTCATGGAAGATAAGATGTTGGCTTTGACACCGCTTCCCAAACCATCTGAGAGAATCGATATAATACGACGTTCTTCAGGTATTTTTTTTGAAAAAATGGTATCACCAAAACAGTCTTCTCCGTGTTTTTGGCATTGGGCACTACCAATTTCAATAAATAGAGAATCGTTCATAAGTTATGACTTCCTCTCAGTTGAATTGGTGCGAATTTTTAAAGCTGCAGCATCAGTTTCATCTGCGGCATAGTCTTTAGCAATAGAGCGGAGTAAGACTTCTGTTTCTGCCATGTGTTCTCCTAATGTGCAGGCAATTTGTTGTACCGTAGCCAAATTTTTGTGAATAACTTCTTTGGCTCTGGCAGCAATCTGTTCTTTGTGCATCTCTACATTGGTGACATCGTTAATTATTCCGCCGACACTTTGTTTGTCATCTATGTTAAATACGACAACATCATACATTTTGTCTTCGTGGCGAATATGTTCTTTATGAATATCTTGTCCGAGTTCTAATGAAGCGGAAAATAAATTGGTAAAACTAATGAAGTCTCTGAGATTGGCTCCAACAAGGTTTTCATATTCATATATGTCAGAATGTTCATCTTCATTCCAGAACATATCTCTAAATAGATCATTGTATTCCATAATGTTGAGTTTGGAATCGGCAATAACTATGGGAGAAGGAATACATCTGATTAAGGCATTGGCTTTGCGCTGGGCTTGTTGTTTCATGTGAGAAACACACATTTCCGGTTCTGCTTTGCCCATCAATAAAGCTTTGGCAAAGTTTCGGCAGGTGTCATAACCGCAACCACCGCAATTTAGCTCATCTTTTGAAGTGAGTTTCCCTATCTTTGTAAGAATTTTACGAATTTCAGCATCTGAAAAATCTTCATTATCTTCAGATATGTCATGAGGAGAATATATCATTTCAATATCATATGATGAACGGCGTTTTCCTGATTGTGTCGTGAATGGACTATTTTTTAGGATTTCCAAACGTTTTTCAAGACCGGCTTTTGATGATGAGGTACATGGGCCGGATACGCAACCGCCATAACATGCCAAACATTCTAAAAATGTAGGTGAGCTTATTTGAGAAACATCGATATTGGATAATTCATCTTGGATATTATAAATGCCGGTGATTTGGGCAGTATATATTTTTTTATCGAGATTATATGCTTTTATGGTTTCTATCATTCCGCCTTCAATGGGATATATGTTTCCTTCTTGTGCTCGATGCGGAACAAAAACATCATAAACACCCGGTTTTAGTTTGGAAATATCAATTTCTTCATCTTTGAGCCATTGGCGTAAGTCATTAAAGCTGATAGCTAAACTGAGTAAATTGGGGTTACGGTCTGCTTCATATTTTTTGGCTATGCAGGGGCCGATAAATATTGTTTCAATTTTAGGTCCGAAAGTTTCTTTTAAAATACGGCAATGAGCCAGTAGCGGTGATGCTATTTTAGTAAGATGTGGGGTTAGTTCAGGAATGTATTTATTGATATATTCGACAACTGCCGGGCATGCAGTTGATATGAAAAGTTTGTTTTCTTTTTTCTCTGATGCGGATTTTAGTAAATTGACGGTTTGTGCTGTAACTTCTTGCGCTCCAAGTGCTGTTTCACTAACACCTCGGATACCAAGTCGACGAATGGCGGCAACAATTTGTTCTGCAGTATACTCCGGAAATTCGGTAACCCAAGAAGGTGCTAAAGATACATAAATTTCCTTACCGGAAGATACCAGAAATTTGGCTCTGGCAAGATCTTCTCTCGGTTGTTTGGCTTTGGAAGGGCATACTTTATAGCATGTACCACATGCAATACATAAATCAGGCACAATCATTGCCGAATTATCTTCAATCTTAATGGCTTTGACCGGACATCGGCGTACGCATTTATAGCAGTCCTGACAATCGGTTTTTTCGGTATGGAGGGGATATTCACGCTCAGACATAGTAATTCTTTCTGTTAGGAAATGTTAAAGTGTTTTTCTAAAATATCAAGCAAAGTGCCACTATCAATATTGTTATATTCCTGATCATCAATAGTGATGTTCGGACCTTTGGAACAGTTATTACAACATCGTAATCCGCTTAGTTCAATGGTAGCATCAAGTTGGTGCTTGTTGATAAAGTCTTGAATTATTTGTAAATTTTTGGCATTGCCTCGTGCAAAACAGGAGCTACCCATACAAACTTTGATGTGAGAAGCCATAATTACTCCTAGTGAATGGTTAAGATTATTGCAGATTATATCGTTATGCTTAAAAAATTGCAATAATTTGTTTGTTTTATAACTTATTTATCAGGAGTTGTTATATTTGGGGTAATCTTATCCTCATTTGCAGTAGTTTCTTCCGAAGTTCTGCGACCTTTAAGGTTGGTTAAAAATTGAGTTTCTATTTTCATATATTGATTGAACAACCATTTTGATTGGAACAAAACCAATATAGATATAAATAGCATGAGCATGGTAACTTTGGGGTTTTCAGTTAAAAATTGATGGATCGTGATTACAATGAAAAACATTACCACTAATAGGCGAAAACTGGTGAGAAGGATTAATGGTAAGCGGTTTAATTTTTTGGAAGACCATAGTTTGAAATAAAGGGCTGCGATTTTTTGGTTTGATACAAAAAAGTTTTTAATATTTTCGCTTTCTTCCGTGATGTGGCAAAAACCGAATTTATTTTCAAGTTTACGAAGCAGATTTTGTCTGATTTCTTCTTGTTTTGATTTATGGCTGAATTTGCACAACAATGCTGCTATTTTTTCTTTGAAATAGATAGGAATAATGGTTTCCCAACCAATGAGTGCTTTTAGGAACGGAGCCATGATCGTAAGGGTGATGGTTGTTACGATTATACGACCGAAAAGATTAGGAAAATGTTCGTGAATAAAGGGTTTTATAAAATATGCCGATATTCCCATTATGGCGGAAAGAATCATTGAAAATAGGATTAGGCGAAGAGAATAGTTCTTGAACAGTAGTTTCCAACGACGTTCCTCCATTTTGGATTCATCTGCAAGAATGGTGGTGCGTTCAATGTATTTGTTCCAATTTGAAGGTAAGGCTTTACTTATGCGCTTATAAACAGGATCTGCCGCTTTTATCATCATTGGGGTTAGGAATGTTGTGATTACGGATACGGCAACAATAATAGGATATACTTTGGCGCTTAATACTCCCAGACTCATACCTAAAGAGGCAATAATAAATGCAAATTCACCTACTTGAGCTAACGAAAATCCACCGGATATGGAGGTTTTGAGATTCTGTCCCGAAAATAAAAATCCAAAACAAGAAAAGACAACTTTACCGAGAATAACAATTAAGGTTATAATGAAAATCGGCCACGCATAAGTAATAAACATTGAAGGATCTACCATCATTCCGACAGATACAAAAAATACGGCACCAAAAAAGTCTTTTAAGGGTTTTAAAACGTTTTCTATTCGAGTTATTATCTCGGTATCAGCTAATATCGAACCCATGATAAAAGCTCCCAGTGCTGAAGAAAAACCGGAAAATGTGGCCAGAAGCACCATGCCAAAACATAAGCTGATGGTTATTAATAAAAGCATTTCATCGTTTAAAAATGCAGATATTTTTTTTAACAAAGTCGGAACAAGATAAATTCCGGTAATGAAACACAATACTAAGAAACAAATTAATTTTAATGTACTTAGAGCTAATTCTTCACTATTAATATTTGAACCAAGTGCAATGGTGGGAAGTAATACCAAAAGCAAAATACCTACAATATCTTCAACAACCAATACTCCGAAAACTAAGTCGGTAAATTTTTGTTTTTTGATGTTGAGGTCATCAAATGCTTTAATAATAATTGTGGTGGAAGACATTGATATCATACTGCCTAAAAAGAAGCTATCAATAGTTGACCAACCAAGCATAAGTCCGACATTGTATCCTAAAAACAGCATGAATAAAATATTGGCCATAGCCGTTATCATGGCCGATTTGCCAACATTTATCATTTTGGTGAAACTAAACTCTAATCCTAAGCTGAACAGTAGAAAAATAACGCCGATATCAGCCCATAAAACTAAATTTTTTTGATCAGAGATGGTGGGTAAAAAATTAAAATGCGGACCTACTAATATACCGGCAAGAATATAGCCTAAAACAATGGGTTGTTTGAGCTTTTTAAATATAAGTGTTACAATGGCTGCATAAATTGTTATGAGCGTCAGGTCTATCATCAATGTATGAATTGAGTGCATATCTTTTTCCATCAATAGTTTTTTGCCAATTATTATTAACAACAAAATATTAATTTATATTAAAATTTGTAGTATTTTTTTGTAAATTTATTAATATAAAAAAATGTCGGAGATAAGTAATGAATAAAAATTTTTATGTAACACCAAGAGGACTTAGGACAATTATAACTATAATCGGAAGACGTAATGCCGGTAAGTCTTCTTTGATTAATGCGCTTTGCGAACAAAATGTGGCTATTGTATCTGCACAGGCAGGGACAACTACCGATGCAGTGGCAAAACCATATGAGTTGTTTCCTATCGGGCCGGTTACTTTTTATGATACCGCCGGTCTTGATGATGAAGGTGATCTCGGTATTCAGCGGATTAATGCTACCAATAAAATTATTACAAAATCAGATATAGTGTTAATAGTGATAGGAAACGACGGATTACAAGAAAATGATTTTGAAATAATCCGACGAATCCGAGAAATGAATATTCCATTTGCGGTAATTTTTAATAAAACAGATATTGCTATTCCAAAAATTGAAGATAAGAAATGGGTGAAAAAACATAATATTCCATTTGTTGAAGTTTCTGCTGAACATAAGGATAATATTGATAATTTGAAAAAATTAATTGTCGAATTAGTACCGGCAGAAAATATAAAAAATCCGGAGATTGCCAGTGATCTATTTGAAAAAGGTGATGTCGTGGTGTTGGTGACGCCTGTTGATTACTCCGCTCCGAAAGGAAGATTGATTCTGCCACAAGTACAAGTATTGCGAGAAATATTGGATAAAGGAGCAAAGGGAATCGTAGTGCAAGATGGTGAATTAGAAGATTTATTAGGTATTTTAAATACCAAACCTGCGTTAGTGATTGCTGATTCAAAAGTTATAATGAAAGTGGCATCAATTGTTCCTAAAGAGATACCTTTGACTACGTTTTCGATTTTGTTTGCGAGGAATAAAGGTGATATCGAAACACTGTTTGCCGGTGCAATGGTAATCGATAAACTGAAAGATGGTGATAAAATTTTAATAGCAGAAGCTTGTTCTCATCATGTTCAAGAAGATGATATCGGAAAAGTTAAAATTCCTAATTTAATTAAAAAGTATACAGGAAAAAATTTGGAATTTGATTTTTGTCAGGGAATAGATTTTCCGGAAAATATGGAACAATACTCTTTAGTGGTACATTGTGGCGGGTGTATGATTAATCGTATGGAAATGATGTATCGAATGAGAGAATGTGTTTGTAGAGGTGTTAAAATTTCAAATTACGGGGTGGTAATTTCTAAAACACAAGGTGTGTTAGACAGAGTTTTAGCTCCGTTAGGTTTGACTTAGTTTTGTCAACATCTTTTAACTTTATATTAATCATATTTGATTATATAAGGTTGAGAGGTGTTTTATGGAATATTGTATTTGTTTTATATGTTTTGTTGCAATAATTTTTAATCTTTATTGGATTATCAGTTATGCTTGTTCGCATTTAGGAAAATATCCACCTTTTATAATCTCTATGGGAGAATCAAAGGAAGTAGTTGTTAAAGTAGCTTCCGATTATTTGGCAAAATCTGATCATCAGTTGAATATTGTAGATTTGGGATGTGGTTGCGGTAGTTTACTGTTACCATTGGCAAAAAAGTTTCCAAAGCATCAATTTATTGGTATAGAAAGAGATATTGTTGCTTATATTATGATGAAATTGCGTTCATATAAATATGATAATATAAGGGTTATTTATGGTAATTTTATGGAGTGTAATTGGGCTAAATATGATGTGTTTTTATGTTATGTAGGAAATGAAATTGCTCCATATATATCGCAAAAGGTAAAAAAAGAAGCTAAAGAAAGAGCTATTTTAATTTCAGAAACTTTTATGATACCGGAATTATATTTAATTAATGAAATAAGTGTGAAAACATATGGGTTAGCACTAAAAATTTTTATTTATAATATTTTTGATACAAAATAAAAGTTTATGATTGCATTTAATCGTTTTCTAAGTTTGTTACAATCTGTTCGGTGATTTGTTTGGCGTCACCGTATAGCATGAGAGTGTTTTCGGCAAAAAACAACGGATTTTCAATACCGGAATAACCGTTTGCCAGTGAGCGTTTTACAAAAAATATGGTTTTGGATTTTTCTACATCAAGAACAGGCATTCCGTAAATAGGTGAAGATATATCTGTTTTGGCCAACGGATTTGTTATGTCATTGGCTCCGATTACATAAGCAACATCTGTGGTGATAAATTCTCTATTTATGTCATCTAGTGTAAAAACATCTTCATAGGGAACGTTTGCTTCTGCTAACAAAACATTCATGTGTCCAGGCATTCTCCCCGCAACCGGATGAATGGCGTATTTGACTTCTACGTGATATTTATTCTGTAAAATTTCTGCCATTTCTTTTAAAACATATTGAGCTTGTGCAACAGCCATTCCATAACCGGGAACAATGATTATTTTATTGGCATTTTCCATTATAAAGGCTGCATCTCGTGCATTTGCAGGTTTTGCAATTTTTGTTTCTGCCTCATTTGATTGCAATCTGTCAAAATCGGAAAGTCCTCCCGTGATTACATTTAACAAAGAACGATTCATGGATTTTACCATAATATAAGATAAAATACTACCACTTGCACCGACAATTGAGCCAACAATGATAAGTAAAACGTTGTTTAGTGAAAAACCAATGCCTACGGCAGCCCAACCGGAATAAGAATTTAGAATCGAAATTATGACGGGCATATCAGCTCCGCCGATAGGCAGTACCAGTAATATACCTAAAATTATGGTTGAGATACCTAATATGTAAAATATTATAGGATTGTGCGAAATTATAAATATGAATAAAAGTGATAATATACAAAAAGTCAGGATTAAATTTAATAGGTGTTGGTGGTTAAATTTTGTAATTTGAGATGAGATAATCCCTTGTAATTTGGCAAATGCTATCATTGAGCCTGAAAAGGCAATGCCACCGATAATGATGCCGATGGAATTGTCTAAATATGATGTTGACCCGGAAATAATGGAGGCTAAGGCGATAAAAACAGCAGACAGTCCTCCCAGTCCGTTAAAAATAGCAATTGTTTGCGGAAGTGATGTCATTTTAGTTTTTAAAGCAATGTAAATTCCAACTCCACCACCGAATAATGTTATAATCAAAGGGTAAACTTTATCATTAACTTGTTGAGAAAATAAGGTGGTAATGATAGCTATTATCATACCGAAGATACCGATTAAGTTGCCTTGTCTGGCAGTTTGTGGAGAAGATAATCCTCTGATTGCCAAAATAAACATAATACCGGTAATAATGTTGATGAAGGAAATAAATCCGGACATTATTTTTTCTCCTTTTTCTTAAACATTATTAACATACGGTAAGAAAGTATAAATCCGCCAAATATATTGATTGCAGCAAAAAATATGGCACATAAGCCTAAAATTTTTCCGGTGGTGAAATATGGAGTGCCGGCTGAAATTATGGCTCCGATAATAATGATTCCGGATATGGCATTGGTTACGCTCATTAATGGTGAATGTAGTGACGGAGTTACTCCCCATACTACAAAGTAACCAACAAAGCAAGCTAAGCAAAAAATGGTTAGTAAACTCCAAAAATCCATAGTTTTTATCCTTTGATATCTGTTTGTTTATTATGGTTGATGCAGGTTGATAAAATAATTTCGTCTTTAAAATTTAAATTGATGTTTTGTTTTTCTGCAGAGTATATATATTTGATAAAGTTAAATATATTTTGTGCTAAAAGTTGGCTGGCAGAATAAGGAAGTTCACTTACTAAATTACCTCCGCCAAAAATTTTGATATGATTAAATAATGTGATTTTATCCGTGATACTACCTTCTACATTTCCTCCATTGGAAGATGCCATGTCGATAACAACGGAATTTGGCGGAAGAAGTTTTAACATGTTTTTATCAATCAGGCAGGGTGCGTGTTTGCCGATAGTTAAAGCGGAAGTAATAACAACATCTGTTTGCGGAAGTTGTTGTTTGATGGCTTTTTTTTGTAGGCGCAAAAATGTTTTGGGTGATTTTTGAATGTGTGTGTTATTATTTCCGACGGATAAAAAACGTCCTCCTAAAGATTCAATTTGTTCTTTAACTTCCGGTCTGGTGTCAGAGGCAAAGACAATTGCTCCTAAGCGTTTGGCAGTAGCGATTGCTTGTAAACCGGCAACTCCTACTCCAAGAATCAGAACTTTGGCCGCAGGTATTGTACCAGCAGCGGTCATCATTAAAGGAGCTGATTTGGGTAACATAGAAAAGGCTTTGATTACGGCTTGGTATCCGGCAAGATTATTTTGTGATGATAATATATCCATGTTTTGAGCTCTGGATATGCGAGGAATTCTTTCAAGAGCAAAACAAATGACTTCTTTTTTAATAAGTTCAATCGGAATATTGTTGTTAAAATTAGAAATAATAATGTTTTTAGAGGTAAAAAGAGACATTTCTTTAGTTGTAGGAGGATTGATTTTGATGATAATATCTGCATTTTTTATGGTTGCAGAAAGAGTTTTTTTGATGGTTGCTCCGGAAGATGAATATGAATCATCGTCAAAACCGGCAGCTTCTCCGGCTTTGCTTTCAATTTGAACCTTAAAACCAATATCTATATAAAGTTTTACCGTTTGGGGAGTTATTGCAACTCTGGTTTCATTGGGCAGTGTTTCTTTGAGAACAGCAATAATCATGGAATTTATCCGTTAAAGTTATATGATTGATATTTATATAATCACTGTTTTTTAAATTTAATAATTTGCAATTAACTTTATATAAATTTAAAGCGTGTATTTTGGGCTAATGATGGTTAAAAGGGTGGACTTATGAGCGTGTTTAGTTTGTTGATAATGTTTTTTAAAATAGGATTGTTTACCTTTGGAGGCGGGTATGCAATGTTACCGTTATTGCGAACGGAAGTAGTTAATAAACACCGACTTATGGAAGAAGATGAGCTGTTGGATATATATGCTATCGGGCAATGTACTCCGGGTATTATTGCAATTAATGTGGCAACATTTGTCGGATATAAACAAAAAGGAGTTTTGGGGGCTATATGTGCAACTTTGGGAATGATCTTACCATCTCTGATTATTATCACTTTGGTGGCAACCATACTAAAAAATTATATGCATAATCGTTATGTATCTTATGCTTTCGCAGGTATCAGGGTTTGTGTTGTGGCATTGATTGCTGATGTTGTTTATGATTTGTGGCGTAAAAATGTGAAGTTGCTATCTGATAAAATAATTTTTGTGTTGGCGGTATTGTTGCTGGTCTTTTTTAATGTGGGAGCGATGTGGATCGTAATAATATCGGCAGTTACTGCTTGGGGATTGAGCGAGTTGAAAAGGTATAAGCGTAAATGATTTATGTGTTGTTATTTTGTGAGTTCTTTAAGATAGGAATGTTTGCAATCGGTGGAGGTTTGGTTACAGTTCCGTTTTTGTTTGATTTATCGGAAAAATATACTTGGTTTAGTATAAAAGAACTTTCAAATATGATTGCTATCTCAGAATCAACGCCAGGTCCGTTGGGAGTTAATATGGCAACTTATGCCGGATTTTCGGCAGAAGGGATTATGGGAGGTATTATTGCAACTTTAGGATTGGTAGCGCCATCTGTAATTGCAATAATTATTATTGCAAAATTAATGGATAAATATAAGTGTAATACCATAGTTCATGATATTTTGGCAGGAATCCGTCCGGCAGTTTTGGCGTTGATATTATTGGCCGGTATGGAAATTGCTGAAATGTCGGTGACAAATGTGCTTTCAGGGGCGTTGTTTGCAATATTATTGGTTTCGATACATTTTTGGAAAAAAAGTCCGATTTTTTATTTATGCCTATCTGCGATAATCGGAATCGCACTTAAATTATAAAAAAAAGCCACTTATTAAGTGGCTTGGTGATTAAATATCAAGAGCTTTACGGTAGGTTTCCAATAAAAATTCTTGTTCATCTCGGTCAGCGGCGTTCATTTTGCGCAGTTTGAGAACCGCTCTCATGATTTTTACATCGAATCCGGCTGATTTGGCCTCAGCAAATACGTCTCTGACATCAGAAGCAATGGCAGCTTTTTCTTCTTCCAAATGCTCAATTCTTTCAATCAAAGAACGGAGGCGGTCGGCTGCAATGCCACCTACTTCTGAATTATTTTCTTCACTCATTTTTTTCTCCTCATTTAGGTTTATATTGTAGTGATGAATAGCAAATTTTGAAAAAATTTACAAGTAATAATTTGTGTGAAGATATTGATAAAAATAACAGCTTATTAACCTATTTGTTATATATTAGCCATAGTTTTTTAACAGTAAGGATTATAACATGCCCATTGATACTCATACTAAAATTTTAGCAACAATAGGTCCGTCTTCTGCAACAAAAGAGCAACTTGAAAAATTGATAGATGCCGGAGCAGATGCTTTTAGAATCAATTTTAGTCATGGTACTCATGCCGAACATAAAGCAAGAATCAAAATAATCAGAGATTTGGAAAAAGAAAAAGGTCGCTTTATTTCTATTTTGGCAGATTTACAAGGACCAAAGTTGAGAGTGGGAAATTTTGAGAAAGATAAGGTTTTGCTCAAAGAAGGGCAAGAGTTTGTGTTGGATATGGATTCTAAACCGGGTGATGAAACCAGAGTTTGTTTGCCTCATAAAGAGATTTTTGCAGCATTAAGAGTCGGTGATGAACTTTTGCTTAATGACGGGTATATTGTGTTGACAGTTAAGAGTTGTAATAAAAAACAAGCAATTACTAAGGTAAAAGTTGGAGGATATCTATCCAGTCACAAAGGTGTTAATTTGCCTAATACAGAACTTAAGATTTCAGCAATTACAGACAAAGATAAAGAAGATTTAAAATTTGCTCTTAAGATGGGAGTTGATTGGATTTGTTTGTCTTTTGTACAAAAAGTGGAAGATGTTTTGCAAGCTAAAAAATTGATTGGCGGAAAAGCTTGGGTTATTTCTAAACTTGAAAAGCCAAGTGCAATTGATCAATTAGATGATATTATTCAAGCTTCTGATGCAATTATGGTGGCAAGAGGGGATTTGGGAGTGGAATGTCCGATTCAAGTTGTGCCGGTATTACAAAAAAGAATCGTTACGGCTTGTCGGAAATATGCTCGTCCGGTGATAGTGGCCACACAAATGTTAGAATCTATGATTAATAATCCGACCCCAACCAGAGCAGAGGTTTCTGATGTGGCAACAGCTGTATATGATGGGGCGGACACTGTTATGCTATCAGCTGAAACTGCTGCCGGTAAATATCCGATAGAATCGGTTAAAATGATGCACAAAATCGTAACTCAAGTTGAAAAAGATGATTTGTTTTATAATCTTATGCAGACATCTCGTACACGTCCTTGTGATTCATCAGAAGCCGATAGTATAACTTTTGCAGCCAGTGAACTATCATGTATATTGAAAAATGTGCAGGCAATAGTCAGCTATACAACCTCAGGACGTACAACGTTTTTAACGGCCAGAGAGCGTCCTTATTTGCCAATTTTGGCGTTAACTCCTGATGTTGCCGTAGCCAGACGTTTGGTGTTGGTTTGGGGGGTGCGATCCTTTATTAATAAACAAAGTTTTAAGAACTTTAATGTGGTAGAAGATGTGGCTGTGCAAGTTGTAAAAACCAATAAATATGCAAAATCCGGTGATCATATTATTATTACTGCCGGTTTCCCTCTTAATGTCAAGGGAAGGACTAATATGTTGCACACAGTTTACATACCTTAAAACTTGTATAATGGCTCATCTAGAGCGATTTGCGCTGGTCGAAAGTGTCCTCACGTACTTCTAATGTACGCTCCGGTACTTTCGCCATTCAAATCACTCTATCTAAACCATTCTCCAAGTTTTGATGATTGACAGGCTCATCTAGAGCGATTTGTGCCGGTCGAAAGTGTCCTCACGTACTTCTAATGTACGCTCCGGTACTTTCGCCATTCAAATCACTCTATCTAAACCATTCTCCAAGTTTTGATGATTGACAGGCTCATCTAAAGCGATTTGTGCCGGTCGAAAGTGTCCTCACGTACTTCTAATGTACGCTCCGGTACTTTCGCCATTCAAATCACTCTATCTAAACCATTCTCCAAGTTTTGATGATTAACAGGCTCATCTAAAGCGATTTGTGCCGGTTGAAAGTGTCCTCACGTACTTCTAATGTACGCTCCGGTACTTTCGCCATTCAAATCACTCTATCTAAACCATTCTCCAAGTTTTGATGATTGATAGGTTCATCTAGAGCGATTTGTGCCGGTCGAAAGTGTCCTCATGTACTTCTAATGTACGCTCCGGTACTTTCGCCATTCAAATCACTCTATCTAAACCATTCTCCAAGTTTTGATGATTGACAGGCTCATCTAGAGCGATTTGTGCCGGTCGAAAGTGTCCTCACGTACTTCTAATGTACGCTCCGGTACTTTCGCCATTCAAATCACTCTATCTAAACCATTCTCCAAGTTTTGATGATTGATAGGCTCATCTAGAGCGATTTGTGCCGGTCGAAAGAACCTTTTGGAATCGATAGTGATGTGTTGGACAAAAAATGCTTTACTTTTGTGGAAAAAAGATGTAATAAACGGATATTCAAATCAATTATTAACTTTATAAAAAAACATATTATGGAAAAAATTGACGCTGTACGATTAGCAAACTATATATATGCTGATCGTTGTCCAAATGTTGTTGAAGTTGTTGCCGCCGAAAACAACGAAGTAGTTCAAATGCATCTAAATGCATCAGGTTTGGTTGAGGCTATCCGAAAAGGTGTGATTGTATCAGCAAAAAAGCCTGATGAAAAAAGCATAGAATTGCTTTTCAATCATCTTTCAATGGTTTGTGAAGATGACATTGTTCAAATGAAGGCGGTAATCATAAATCTATTAGGAGAATAGGTTTATAGTATTTTATAAGGCGGGTAACTGAAAAAGGTTATCCGCTTTTTGTTGTTATGAATTTTTTTGCATAAACATTATATATTATTTTTATTCCGTCCACATACTTCAATCATTAATTGACATTTTGTAAAATATTTTATATATTTGAGGTTACAGATGCTGTTTGAGCTTTGTGACCTTACAAGCATATATCCTTATATTTTATCCAAATTCTATACTTGTTAAACATCTTAAACAGCATCTCTGTAAATGTCATTGTCTGACATCACTAACTGTCATTGTCCGACTTGTTCGGACAATCTCACGAAATTTAAGAGAGATATTCCGATCAAGTCGGAATATGACAGAGAAAAACAAAGGAGCCATGAGATGAACAAATATGTTATAAGCGTATCAATACTACTTTTATCATCATCATCATCTTTGGCTCAAGACAGTTGTATGGTTCGTCCATCTTGTGCAGATATGGGATATACCAAATCTGCAACTGATTGTGAGGGGAAAAAAGCCATTAGCTGTCCTTTTGATTTATCTGCTTACTATTGTCCGGAAGTTGGTGAAAGCTGTGACTTTAGCGAATATCCTTTAACCGAATGCCCTACCGGAGGTAATTGTACAGAATTTGAATGTGGAGATATAGCACAATTTAAATTAAACAGTTGCCAAAATAATTATGAAATAAGTACTGATGGAACGACGTGTAATGCTTGTGATTTTAGTGATTATACGCTGGAAACATGTCCATCACATGGTAATTGTACGGAATTTGAATGCGGTGGCACAATTAAATATAAATTTAATAGTTGTAAAACAGGTTATTATAGATCAGGTAATAGGTGCAAAGCTTGCTCATCAATATGTATTGATGACTATTATTGTGCAGATCCCGTAAGTTATGATGATCAATGCGGTTGCTATACCGATTGTTGCGATAATAATTATACTACAACGTGTGATGAACTTTGTGACAGTTGCGGTAATCTTGGTTGCTATATAGGAACAGGTATGTGTGTTTGTATTTGGTGCTGATTATAACCAGTATATATTTTATTACTTTCTTGTGTCCACCATGTGTAATTATTTATTGACAATTAGGCAATAAGAATATATCCTATAATTAGTGAGGTTAAATTATAGGGGGCGGAGATGGCAAGAATATCCGTTGTTCTTGGAGCTGTTATTGTCATTCTTTGCACAAGCTTAGCTTCTGCTAAAATGTACTTTTTGCCTGATTACCAAAACGGTGCGTATCTCAAACGTGTCAGCGATGGCTCAGTTTCTACTCCCAACCTCCGGTCTTGCGCCGATTACTCCGGTTTTCTTTCCGCTGGCGATAAAGGTAATATGGATTGCTCTATTGTCAAGACTTTTCCACAAGTAGGAACATGTTATTCCGATTGTTTTTGTAATACTTCCAAATATCCTTATACCAAAGATAATTGTAAAGGTACTTACATTCCACAAGGTGAATCTTGTGTAGATGATAAGGAGTATTATACGTCTTGTCATAATCAGTGTGATGATGTGACTAATAAAACTTGTACATATGGTTGTCAGGCCACATATTCGGTTTGTCCGTCAAAATGTCAAACCTGTTATACGGATAATTGCCGTAATCGAACCGCTCAAACATGTGCTGTAAGTTGTTCAGTTTATTATTCCGATTGTTCTTCCAAATGTCAGACTTGTTGTGATTTTGGAAGCTATCCTTTGAGCGCATGTCCTTCTAAAGCAAATTGCGGAAATTATGTTTGCGGAGGAGCTACCAGATACAAAATTAACTCTTGTGCGCAAGGATATTATCAAAGCGGTAATAGTTGTATTGCTTGTTCTTATGGTGAGTATGGTTTGGCAAATTGTCCGACAAATGCAACATGTGCAAATTATGCATGTGGTGGAATAACAAAATATAAATTAACTTCTTGTAATAGCAGTTATTATCAAAGCGGTAACAGTTGTGTGGCATGTAATTTCTCAAGCTATCCGTTGAGTTCATGTCCGGCGAATGCCACTTGCGGTAATACCACTTGTGGCGGAGTTACTAAGTATAAATTTACGCAATGTGTGTTGGGGTATTACGATAAAAGCAGTTTTATCTGTGGCAGTCAATTATGTTATTGGAAACTACAATAAAAAGGAGTTGTGAAATGAAAAAAATATATATGATATCGACAGCAATGTCTCTTTTGAGTTGTGTTGTTTCTGATTTTTCATATGCACAAACATGTACGGCGGCTCCGTCCTGTGAAGAAATGGGATATACTCAAAGTGCATCGGACTGTACCGGAAAAATCTCACTCAGATGTCCGTTTGATACAAGCAAATTGAGTTGTGTGGAGATTAGTAATGGAAGTTCCTCAGTACAAGGCATTAACGAGCTTAATTGGAAAGAAAAAATTCTATTGAAGAATACAGCTTCACATCTGGGAGAGACTGTGAAGTATGTATTATTTAGAGATGGTTGTTTTTTTGGTCATTATACAACTACATTTACTCAAAATTGGTCTAGCGGTAATTCAACAACATATTATTATTATATAAATGTTGATGGTGAGGATTTAGTTGATTTATGGCTTTATCATAATCTGGTTACAGATGGAGAATTTGCGAATATCTGTTTTAAAAAAGGACAATATGTAATATTCAATGATGTTGATAAATTAATTTTTGTTCCGGGTTATCTTAAAGATGGAGAAAAAGACTGTGATACCACAACCTATCCTTTAACGTCTTGTCCGGCTAATGGATCGTGCAGTACATATGTATGTGGTGAAAGAACTTTATATAAACTAACTTCTTGTAACTCAGGATATACGGTTTATGGAAATATTTGTTCAAATAACTGTACCGGATATACTTTAAGTGACGAAGATCTTGATAGAATTTATGCCAGCATAGATGCCGGGAGGATTGAATGTGAATTTGATTCTTGTTATAATGCTAAAGCAGGAGTAACTAAGTATAAAGCGGATTGTGTTTCAACAGAATAAGAATAAAAGGTAATGGTGAATATGGGTAGTGGCGTAATTTGGTGAAGATTAAGCCTTTTGCATAATGCGTGAATAATATTTTGACTTGAGTTTTTCAGACAAAAGTATAAACTTTAATCGTATCGGTTAAATCTCAGAGGTTAAGATGTCTGAAAATAAATGGTTTGGAACAGATGGAGTGCGAGGAGTAGTCGGAGAATTTCCGATGGTGGCTGATTTTGCGACAAGTCTCGGTAAAGCAATGGCGAAACTGATTTGTACTAAATATAAAAAGGTTGCAATAGCCAGAGATACCAGAGAATCCGGTAAAATGTTGGAAAAGGCTTTATCTGATGGGTTGATATCCGGAGGTGTTGATGTTTTATTGTTGGGGATTATGCCAACACCTGCTGTTACAAGTTTGGTATCTGAATTAAATGTTGATATGGCAGTGATGATAACGGCATCTCATAATCCAAATCAATATAACGGAATTAAATTGATAGCAAATACCGGTGATAAGTTGGCCGATAATATTACAGCAAGGCTAGAAAGATTTATTGAAAAAGAAACTGTTGAAGAAAAAAATGTTAATATCGGAAAAATATTCGAGGATAATCAGGTTTTAGAAAAATATCTTAAAAAAGTAAAAACAGCCGTTGTAAAAGAAAAAGCATTGGTAGGAATGAAAATTGTGGTTGATTGTGCTAATGGGTGTTTTTCTAATATCTTACCGAAGGTTTTTGAAAGTTTAGGTGCTGAAGTTATTGTATTGGCTTGTAGTCCGAATGGAGAAAATATCAATTCAGATAGCGGAACTGAACATACAGAAAATATGTGTGAAAAAGTTGTAGACGTTAATGCTGATATGGGTATTGCCGTAGATGGTGATGGTGATAGAATTATAATATGCGATAATCTCGGAAAAAGAATAGATGGAGATCAAATTATTGCGTTTTTGGCGACATATTATAAGCAACACAAATATTTGTTGTCTGATACTGTGGTGGCAACGATAGTGTCTAATCCGGCTTTAGATATATATTTGGCAAATAATGGAATAAAGTGTGTGCGCTCTATTGTAGGAGAGCGTTATGTTATTGATGAGATGAAAAATGTAAAAGCAAATATCGGTGGCGAAGAATCCGGTCATATTGTTATTTCGGATTATGCAAAAACAGGTGATGCTTTAATTGCCGGTTTGATTTTTGCTCAGGGTGTATGGGAACAAAAACAGAAAATAAGTAATTTATTTCCGTTGTTTAAGCCGATAATCAGAAAACGTATTGATATAAAGTTCATAAATAAAAATAAAATGATGAAGGCGTTTGAAAACGATGAACTTAAACAAAAAATTGGTAAATGGAAAAATATAATCAAAAATGATAGTATGGTTTTGGTCAGAAAATCAGGAACAGAACCCAAAATACAAGTTTGGGTATGGAACGATGATGAAGATTTAGCATTGAATGCAGTGCAGGATATTAGTGCTGTTTTGGAGAAAACAGAAGGATTCGAAAGTTGTAGAAAATTTTAATAAGCTCTTGAATTGTTTCAATTAAGGCTTTATTTACCATTCCGGACGTATTATTAATATGAAATATTCGTTTGGGAGGTATAAATGCAAAAATTTGTTGATGCATCTTATTTTGATTGGTCTAAGAATAAAAAACCGGTGGTTTTGAGCAGAGGTATTGCATCTTTGGCGGTTGCCCAAATGAGAACACATGTGGCCGGAGGCGGAAAATCTAAATCTACATATGTATGGCCTTCAGGTTTGGAGAATGTTGATAATCGTTATGTAACTCGTAAGGTGTGGAGCCGTTAGGCTTTTTATGATTAAAGGATTAGTTTCTTTATTTACTTCAGGTTTGATTTTTAATCCGATGATATTGTTGGGAATCGGGTTGGGTGTTTTTTCAGTTGTTAATTTTGATTTAGCTCAAATCAGACTGATATTGTCTGATTATCGATGTTATTTGTCGGTGTTTGTAATTGCTGTAATGTACGTACTGATGTTTAAAAAATCTTATAAAGATGATGCCGTAACTTTAGACTATCCGTTAATGTTAGGACGAATGATGACGGAAACAATGAAGTGTTTATTGGCGTATGTGTTGTCTATGATATTTGTGGTGTTAATCGGTTTTTAGAGTAAGATATTTACATAGTTTCCGATATAATCAGATGGAGCAATAGTGTTACTGTCTCCGCCAAGTAGTATTTCTACAACTTGTTGTTGAAACTCAGTATCATTCTTGATAGTGCCGAGTTGTATTTGTTGCGTGGTAAACGCATAAGAACTTAAGGCTCCTAAGTCAGCCATAATAAAAGTCTCCCCATATTTTTTATACGTATGACTATATATTAAATTTGTTAACAGCTATTTAAAAAATTCAAAAAATTATTATTTGAATAAATAAGAATCTGTGTAGGCGGAGGTAATAATGAGAATTGTGATTTTATTCTTTTTGTTGATTATGGTAATTGTTTGGGGGGTAAAGGCTCAAGTTGAAGAAAATGCACCTACCGTTGTTATCGGTGCGGCAGCAACTCCTGACGGAAATGAAAATGTATTTGAAGTTGTACAACCAAAAGATGCTCCAAATCCTTTAGGGAATCCGATTGAGGAACAAAATAGTGATGCTGATGATAACAAACTTCCAAAAATTGCTGATAGTGAAGTGGCAAAAAAAGAAACAATATCTCCTCAACAACCTCAGAATGCAGTTCAAGCAGGAAAAGATTTTCAAAATACATTGTTAGAGGCAAACGGTAGAGTTTATGATGTGCAATCATATCCGGAAGGAGATTTGCCGATTATGAATAATACGGCAAATCCGGAAACGATATATTCTCCCAATGTGAATCCTTAGTCACATTCTTGCTGTTTGGTATCAAGAGTTTGACATTGCCAACTATCGGTTATAAGGTTGGCAGGTTCTAAGATAAATTCTTGTTTGTTTATATCTGTGGCAGAACCGAGATGAACGTATTGCATGTTGTCACATTGTAAACCATCATTTTCGGCTAGCGGATATACGGTATCTCCATAAGCGTTGAAAATCTTAGCATATCTGTACATTTGTACTGACGATAAAGTGTTGGCAAGATCAGGACGATCACTGGTGGATATAAGTTTGATGCTTGAAGTATCTAAGTTGGTCCATTGTTTTAGAATAACCGGAGTTTTATTGGCAATAATGCCACTTTCTATTTTTACTTTGGAGTTGCAACCAAAAATTATCGGCAAAGCAGATTCAGGAGTAGATGTATATTCTAATTTTCCTTTGATAAATATTTCAGTGTAACTGTGAGCTTTGAGATTACCAAGCAAGTTGCCTTTAATTCCTAAAGAGGCATCTTTTAGAACCTCAACATTTCCGTTGATATCGCCGGTTGATAGAAGCTTGCTTCCGTTGTTTATTTGAAAGTTGCTACAAATTGTGGGGATACCTGATATGCTTACGATACCGGAAATGGTGGTGAGTTCTCCGCTTAGCGGACATTCAGGGATTTGTCCTGACGCTTTGATTTTTACATTATTCAGGTGTCCGTTGAAAGATAATTTTATCGGATCCTCAAAAATAATGTTAAAGTTTATGTTTTGAATGTCTTTGTCAAAAAGGTTTTCATACATTGCAAGATTTTTATGATTTATGTGCAATGTAAGTTCAGGCCGGTTTTGTTCTTGGCATGATGGAAAAGGCATGCCAATCAATGAACGAAGTTCTTTTTTGGAGATATTGATTATCGGATCAGTAATGTCTTGTCCGAAAATATCAGCGGAAGGATAATTGTTTTGTGATTGTTTTAGGCAGTTGGGACTGCATTTTTTGAAGTTAGGATTATCCGGACAAGATGTGCTATCTTCTGTTTCTTGGCAAAAAGTGTATACAAAACCGTTGTCTTTACAAATATCAGCCGAAGTTTTGCAAGCACTGTATAAAATTTTGTCGGCTTGTTTGCAAGAAGGTGTGATTTCTGACATCGGTCCAAATTCACAAATGGAAAATCCTTCACATGGAGCAGGAGTAATATTGGTTTTGGTAATTCCGTTGCATGTAGTGCAAGTTTCTCCTGTTGCAATATATCCTTCAGGAATATTGTTAATATCGTGACTAAAGGTTGGGCAATCATTGCAACATATTCCATAATCAGCAGAAAAAGGACATTTGGTGTCAGTCAATTGGCATTTGGATTTGTGTGTGAAACCGGCATCAATGCATGATTTTTCAATGTCTTCTTTGCATATGCGGTATAAAGGAAATTTGTTGGCACACATCTTAAACGGAAAAAAAGGCGATTTACAATCAGCTTCCGAAAATGTGTAGTTGTTATTGCGACACCATTGTTCTTGTGAACAGCTTTTGTAATAGGAATCGTGATGAGGGCAACGTTCTGAGGGAGCTGTTTGATTGGCGCAAGTGGCGTAAGTAATTTTATAGCCTTCATCTATACATTTCTGTTCTGATCTGCTGAGTTCGTGATTCTGGTAAGTGTTAATCGCAAATTCCGGTAAAGTGGCGGATTGAACAGGATATGAAAAAATAGCTGACATATAAAAAATCGTGAAGAATTTTGATAAAATACGCATCTTGCCCTCTGATTTATATTTATAATGTTTTATTTTATGTGTTTTGGATTAAGATTGAGTTAAAAAAACAGTTTCTTTTTTTTTGACAAAAATAATTTTTTGACTAGATTTAAATCAAATTTTGTGATATGTTGTGTTCGTTATTATAATATAACAACAGAAAATAAAGAAGAATAGGAATGTGATATGAATAAAAAAATATCAGTTTTGAATCCGTTCAATTCCGGCGAATATGTTGTTTATCCGGCTCATGGTGTGGGCAAAGTGGAGGATATTACAAAGCAAAAAATTGCAGGTTCGGAATTAGAATTGATTGTGGTCAATTTTGCTAAAGATAAAATGACTTTGCGTATCCCTATGGCAAAGGCTGAAACTACCGGTTTGCGAAAAATATCCGGTGCTGATACTTTTAATGAAGCTTTAACGACATTAAAAGGAAAAGCTAAAGTGAAAAAAATTATGTGGTCTCGGCGAGCACAAGAATATGAAAATAAGATAAATTCCGGTAGTCCGGTGGCTATTGCTGAAGTTGTCAGAGATCTACACAGAAATGAAAATTTAGCAGAACAGTCTTATAGCGAACGCCAAATATATGAGCATGCATTAGATAGGTTAGCTAATGAATATGCCGTGTTTGAAAATATTACTCCGGCGGAAGCTACTCAAAAATTACTTGATTTATTAGTAAAGTAATTGTTATTGACGATTGAAGCACCTTGCTTAAAGTAAGGTGCTTTTTTTTATCTTGGGTATAATTCTGGGGATAAAAAAGACTCAGCTTGCGAATCAAATCTTCATTATTTAAAAAAGTTAATAGTTTATTAACTTATCATATTGGGGATTTAAAATGTTGGAAGATGCTGATTATATTGTTAGTCAAGCTGACGGAATTAGGATTTCTGCTTGTCCGGTGTTGGTTGATAAACTTGCTCCCAGTAATTTTATATGGGGATATTATTTGTGTATTGAAAATAATTCAAATGAAAGAATCCAATTGGTAGGTAAAGATTGGAATATTACTGATGATGCCGGAAATTCTTATAATGACAGTTCTGCCGGTTTTAAAGGTGAATTGCCGGAGTTGGAACCAGGTGAGTATTTTGAATTTACATCTGAAACTCCTTTAGCATCTGCCAATGCCGTGTTTTACGGCAGTTGTAAAATTTTGTCAGAAGGGCAATCTCAAATAAAAGAAATCCGGATACCTACTTTTTCGTTATCAGTATCCGGAAATCAGACAATTCCAACCATACATTAATAGTATGTTGGTGTTATGGGTTTGTTTATTACATACATGTTAAGATATTCGTAAATATTAGATGTCATTTTTACATTAAATTCATCAAATAATTTTGATACCATTCCACTCCAATATTGTTCTTTTTCCGCAATATCGGTATTGGCAGGGATGGTGAGTTCTCTCCAGGCATCTACGTTGGTTGATGCTTGAGACATATTTTCAGGATCTGTAATGCGTACGGTCATTACTAATGAGGCTTTATATTTTACTCTATCTGTATTAAATAATTTATTGCCACTTTCTTCTAAGCTTTCTGTTACGCTGGCATCTTTTATGATAACTTCAGCAATTTTTCCGGTTGAAAAGTCAGCTGCTTTTAAGCGGTCTTGAGCCCATAATTTAGCTGTCTTTTCTATTGAAACAGGAAATAAATGTTCTACATGAGGGCGTGTGAACGATGGGGTAAATTCAGAAATGACTTTTATCTGGCTTACTTTTAATTGAATCGGTTCTTCGGTGTTGTAGCGGGGTTCTGTATAGCGAGGTAATTCTTCATCAGTGATGAATAAACCGGAACATCCGCTGATAATCAGGCTTATAAGTATAATCGGAAGTTTTTTTAGGTAACTAGTCATCGTTATTGTCCCGTTGTTGTATGCGATAATAGAAACTCCATGAAAATATGGAGTTTCTGTAAGCATATTAGATATTGATTAATAACTGGTTAAATTACTGTTTATGCAGTTCACCAATGTTGAAAGTGTAATGTTCGTTACAAAAGTTACAATCGGCGGTTATTTGATTGTTTATGGTCATTGCTTTGATATCGTCTTCTGAAAAAGTTTGTAACGTGTTTAATAATTTTTCTCTGGAACAACGGCAACCAAATTTATATTCTTTTGCGCCGGAAATATTGAGTTTGTTTCCGTGAAAAAGGCGGTGTAAAATAGTTTCTGAGGTTAGTGACGCATCGAACACTTCATTGTCAGAAAGGCTTTCCATAAAGATTTTGGCCTCATTCCATATTTCCGTTTGTTCTTCTGATGATAAATCTGTACTGATTGTGGGCATTTTTTGAAGCAAAATACCGGCAGCAGCCCATGAATTGCTTTCTCCATGAGGAGGCAATAAAAATAATTTCAGATCGGTGTCTATTTGTTCTGATTGTTTAAAATAGCGTAAAGCACATTCAGTCAGGTTTTTTCCTTGTAAGTCAACAATACCTTGATAAAGTTCAGAATTTTTCCCCTGATCAACAGTAAATACTAAGTGTCCTCCACCTAAAAGATGAGGTGCGGCCTCAATCTCGCCTTCAGTTTTTCTGAGCTCCTGTGAGTGTTTGAGGCGTTCTTCATCAAAACGGGCGCAGGCTCGGATTCTTCCATCAGAGGTGATGTCAACAACAACCAAATTAATTACACCATTGCTTTGAATTTGTAGGGTAAATAAGCCGTCATACTTTAGTTGGCTTGCCAATAAAGCTCCTAAAACACTGCATTCGGCAACAACTGCAGCAACGGGGAGCGGGTAGCAATGTTTGTCTAATATGGTGTTAAGTACATTGTTTAGTCGGATAAGACGTCCTTGATAGGCTCCGTTTTCAATAAAAAAGGATACACAGTTATCAAAATTTGATGATGTAATGGTAGGCATTTGATTTTTTTCCCTATATATTATCATTGTTAAAATGATGTATAATTTAATTGTGAGGATTTTTCAAGTGAGAGAAGATGTTTTAGGGCAGAAAAATGTTAAAATTATGCGAAAAATGACTAAAGTACGGTTAAAAAATATAGGATTGTATTATTTAAAACGTTTCGAATCCTCAACGGCAAATTTAAGAAATGTGTTGCAACGCAGAGTGAATAATTATGTGTATCAGAAACAAGATATTGATAAAAAGCAAGCTTGGATATGGATTGAAGAAATTATTACAGAATTTCAAAAATTGGGATATTTGGATGATCACAGATATGCCGAAATTAAAGTTAAATCTTATTTGGAGGTAGGTAAATCAGCCAGATATATCCATGGAAAGTTACGAGAAAAAGGAATTAGTGAGCAGATAATAAATGCAATTATTGCCGAACAGGAGTTTGATCCGTTTGAAGCGGCGATGAAACTGGCAAGAAAAAAAAGAATCGGTCCATACTGCCAAGATCAAAATTTAAGAAAAGAGAGAAAGTCTAAAGATTTGGCAGTTTTGGTAAGAGCCGGTTTTGATTATGATGTTGCTATCAGTGTTTTGGAGACACAGCCTGATTAGTACCAAACTCTACTAAGGTACAAGCCACATGCGGGAGCGGTGGGGCCGGCAGCTTTTCTGTCTTTTGCTTCTAATATTTCTTTTACTTTTAGAGGTGTGATACTTCCTTCACCGACTAATTTCAATGTGCCTACAATATTACGTACTTGGTGATGAAGAAATGATTTGGCTTCAACTTCAAAAATAATTTCATCTTTTTGGCGGTAAATATCAAGTTTATCAAGAGTTTTTATAGGAGATTTAGCTTGGCAAGCGGCTGCTCTAAATGAGCTGAAATCGTGGTGTCCAAGTAAAAAAGTTGAAGCTTGTTGCATTGCTTCGATATCTAATTCAACGGGAACCCACCAAACCCGATTTTTTTTCAAAATTGTCGGAGAACGACGATTGAGTATACGATAAATGTAGGATCTGCCTTTTGCTGAAAAACGAGCGTTAAACTCATGAGAAACTTGCTCAACTTCTAAAATGGCGACAGGAGCATTTAGTTCTCGAAGATGATAGTTAAGGGCATCTCTAAGTTTCCAATCTTCAATATTGCGTTCTAAATCAAAGTGTGCAACCTGAGCAATGGCATGTACACCACAATCAGTTCTACCCGCTCCTTGTATGGGAATAAGTTGTTTATCGGGAGATAAATTTGTGAGGGCATTTTCTAAGTATTCTTGGATGCTAGGGCCATCAAGTTGACGTTGCCAGCCAAGAGTATCAGTTCCGTCATATTCTATGGTGATTTTGTAGCGCATGAATTTCTTTCTTAAAATAAAAGGGCATAAGTTAGTTTATGCCCTAATTTTTTTTAATTGGCAAGTTAATGTTTATATTACATCGGCCTTTAAGTTTTTGTTGTTGTCTTGAGTTAAGAAACCAAGTTTATTTTCTATTTGCCAGATAATTCGGAGAGCTTCTAAAGCATCAGATCCGCTAATTCTCGGTTTTTCGGTTCCTTTGATGCAATTTAAGAAATGTGATAATTCAGATTGCAAAGGTTGACCAGAAGGAATAAATAATTGTTCCACGCAACCTTTGAGACCATAGCGCATCCATTCCGGAATATTATCTTGCTGTACAAAAGACATGCGTCCTTGAGAATGTACGTTGATGCTTTGATTGATGAAATCCATATCAATGTAGTTGGTATCTGTGGTAACGGACAGTGTTCTGATTCTGGCTTGAGTTATGCGGCTTGCTGTGATATTTGCGGTAACTCCGTTTTGAAACTGAAGCAATGCGGTAATAAAATCTTTGCCATAAGGACTGTTAGGAGTCTTTACGGCATTAGCTTGAATGTTTGTTACCGGAGATTTGACTAAAGACATAATAACTTCAACATCATGTATCATTAAGTCCATGGCAACATCAACATCAGTTATTCTTCCGCTTGCTGCAGACATACGATTGGCAGAAAGAGAACAAATTTTAGATGTATCTGCCAAAATTTTATGCATTTGCTCTACTGCCGGATTGAATTGTTCAATGTGGCCGACAAGTAAAGTCACATTATTCTTTTGGGCGGCTTTAATCAAGCGTTGACATTCTTCTTCCGTAGTTGCTAACGGTTTTTCAATTAAGCAATGAATGCCTTTGTTTAAGAAAAATTCTCCAACTTCTGCATGGGTAACAGATGTGGTTACAACACTTACGGCATCTACTTGTGCGGCAACTTCATTTAATGATGAAAATGCTTTAATTCCAAAAGTTTTTGCTGCAGATTGGGCTGCTTCCGGATAAATATCGTAAACACCAATCAAATCAAAGCCAAGTAAGTTTTTATATGTTTTAAGATGGTTTTTCCCCATCATGCCTGCGCCAATTACGGCAACTCGTATATTTGACATAGTTTTACCCCTAAATTTAATTCAAAAATTTATTTTGGTTTACATATATCAATAATTTTGGTAAAAAGCTCTTAAATTCTTGTTACACTTTGTTACATGGACGAATCCGTATGTGTAGTAGAAAATTTTTGGAAAATATACTGATGGGAGCAATACTGTTTGTTTGCTCTTGTACGGTTGTGGAACCAAAAATAGAAGATTATTCAGATGGAGAAAAGCCCTCTTTGGTGTTTGAAACGAATCCTGAGCCGGTTAAAGGTAAAATGGACGTTTATGATTCAATGGCTCGAGCAGTTAAGTATAATGTTGATGTTGTGGGGAGGTCTTTGCATAAAAGAGTAAGTGAAGCAAAAGAGAGTGATCCTCAAAAAATAATGGATAAAATAGCAAATGCCAATGTTAAAGATGAAAACTTGCTCTATAAGGCGTTGAGAATGTTGGATTTTGCGTTGGTGTATGCAAATGCCAATATGGGAGGAAGCCAAAAATATGCAGATAATTATTTTTATGAATCAGCCGCAAAATATTTAGCTTTGGAAGCAATCAGAGCTCATCAGAGTGTATGGTTTGCTAATAAAAAAGAAAAAAATATTAATGCTTTGATCAGGCAGGAACAAAAAATTGCAGATAATCTGGATAAAAAAGAGTTGCAAAGAGGCTTTTTGAGTGATGAAGAATATGATTTTAATAAAAATCAAAAAGTTTTGTTGTTAAGGTTGCTTGATATCAGGAATGCAATGAATTCCGAGTGGGAAGGATTTATTGATTTGGTTAAGCTTGATCCACCACAAGTTGAACTGGAAGGGCGCAGATTTTATGCTCTGGAAAATTTTGATGAAGATTATTCTTTAGAACTTTTTCAAGAGGCTGCAGTAAGAAACAGGCGAGAATTTTCTTTGGCTAAAGAATTTGGACAGTTTTTACCATATTCTCAAGTACGACGTTACATAAGCAACAGCTATCCTCCGGTGGCAAGATTAGATGTGAATGGGGTTAAGGTGGAGTATGATATTTATAAGCAAGAGTTGTATGATAAAGCAGCATCGATAGCTTTAGAGTTAATTACATTAGTAAATGAATATAAAAACTCCAAAGCTCCGATAAAAGGTGGATTGCTAAAAAGGTTGTTTGATGAGTTCGGTGCTGCAATCTTAACTCAGGTTGAGGTGTCATATCAGTTGGTTATGCTTGCAGATTTTGATTATGAAAATATTATTACAGCAGAGAAAAAGCATAAAAAAGAATTACAGAGACTTAAAAAATTGCGGCATTTGACCGATGAGGACAGATTGGCCTTGTTTAAAGCAAAGATAACAGAATTGCAACTTGAACAGCGCAAATCTCAGATATTGTCAGAAAGAGCCGAAGCTTTAAGAGGGTTATATTTTAATGCAGGATTATCTCCGGTAAAAGTTAATTTGACTAAAATTCCGATTAAAGATGTGGCTGCCGATATCAGAAAAACGTTAAATCAGGATTTGGTTGATATGTTGTCAGGGGTGAAAGTGCAATTAAAAAAAGAAAAATTAGTAGATGGAAAGTCCGGTTGGGCAAAGTCCTCCGGTTGGTTGGAAAATGTGGTATCTAACGCTACAAAGCCTGTGAAAGTAACCAAAATCGAAAAAATCATCGATGCAAATAAGACAGAAAAAAAACAAGAGATAGTCGTAAAAACGCAAATTATGCAATTAGGCGCATACAAAGAACTTAAAAATGCAAATGAAGATTGGGAAGATTTAATAAGTAAATTTCCGGAATTGAAAAATTATAATAAAAAACTTCAAGAAGTTAATATTGACGGTAATAAATGGTTACGCTTGCAAGTAAGCGGAAATGAACATGAAATAAAAAACAGTTGTGACAAAATAAAAAAACAAGGTTACGGGTGTTTGTTGAGATAGATAAAATATTTGAAAAAAAATAAAAATTGCAGTAAAATAGTAATGTTTTAATGATTGGGTATTGCAATGATTGAAGATGATAAAAAATCAAAACTTGAGGCCATGAAAGCTAAATTAGACAAGCGTAATGACGGAAGTGGTCTGAAAATAGATACCGAAGAAGCACAAGCATCTTGGACTGCGGTATCACAATCTTTTGATTTTGAAATCGGTCGAAACAATTTTATGACAAGTGTTGATTTTGTTGGAAAAAATCTGGAAAACGGAAAATTTGCGCATGAAAATTTACAAAATTCTAATTTTTCCGTAGCAAATTTAACAGGTGTTGATTTTTCCGGTGCAAATTTAACCGGTGTTGATTTTTCCGGCGCAAATTTAACAAATGCAGATTTATCGGGAGCTGATTTAACAGGCGCAATATTATCCGGATCCGTACTACATGGTACAAATTTCACAGGAGCTAAACTTAACGGAGTGAAATTTAGTGAAGCAGATTTGGAAAATGCAATATTGTTGGATATTGAAATTGATGCGCTGGGAATTGAAGAACTTCAAGAGCTGATAGAATATATTGCAAAATATTATCCTCATAAACTTAATTTAACGAAACTTAATTTGACTTTATTAAATCTGCAAAAAATTGATTTATCTCAAGTTAATCTTAAAGGGGTTGATTTTACCGGATGTGATTTTACCGGTGTGAATATTGCAGAATTGGATTTAAGTGAATGTATTATAACTCCACAACAAATTGCTCAAGCGTTAGGCAGAGTGCCATCAAAAGATGAGTTGGCAAAAATTTTAGCACCAAAGAAAAAGAAACCTCAGAAATTTAGCGGAGTAGACATAAGTTCTATTTTTTTGGGTGATGGGAAAGAATTTGGCGTATGGGATGTGGTTAATGATAAAGGTATTAAAATTGAAACATTAATGAAATTGGGAAAAAAAGTATTTATGCATGGCGCTAAGAAACCTGAAGTGAAAGATGAAGAAGTTCTCAGTAATGTAAAAACAGAAAAAGAACTGATAACCAAATCACATAATGAAGAATTGCGTAAAGTTATTGAAGAAAGAAAAAGAAAAGAACTCGAAAACAGAGTTGCTAAAAAGAAAGAGTTTGAAGAAGAAATGAACAAAAATAATAAAGTTAAGGAAAAAGTTAAGTCAGATGCTACCGAATTAATAATTAATAGGGGACGGGATAGCCGATAATAATGAAGTTAACTTTTGATCTTGATGATGAAAAAAGTTGGTTGAGAGCATCGGGGACGATATTTGTCGGTCTGTCGGCAATGGTGCTTTGTTTTGTATTCTTTAGTTTACTATCATTGTTTTGTATACATTTTTTTGTTTGTGGCAGTGCTGATGAAAATTGCTGTTTATTTGCTCATGATATAGTTTGGAATAAGGGGGTGTTTACGGCAATCGGAAATGCGTATGCCAATTGGTGGGACGTGTTTAATGATGCATTTAAAAGCAGAAAAATCAATTTATTGTTATTTCTTCCGACAATTGTTCCGATAGGATCTTTGTTGTTTTTAGGGTGGTTTGTCTTTAGGAGTTCACTTTCTTTACAATTATGGTATGTGCTTAATTATCATTTTGCAAATTTTAGTGATGTGTGCAAGATGAAAGTTAATAACGGAAAGTTTGTAATATTAGGGTGGTTTGATAATGTTTTGTTAAAAACACCGGAGCCGGCATCTGTATTATGTGTGGGAGAAACAGGATGTGGTAAAACATCTACAATTGCGGTGCCAACGATTTTACAAGCGGATAATATGAGTGTGGTGGCTGTTGATGATAGCGGAACTTTAGCAAGGCATAGTAGTGGGTATAGGGCAAAGATAGGAAAAGTTTTTTATTTTAATTGGGATATGTGTGATGATTTGGAGAAAAATGTTGTTTTTCCTCGTTTTAATCCATTATCAGTAGAGAATATTCCGATTGATAAAAAACTTAAAGGGGAGTATTTTAGTTTTATTGCTCAATATTTGGTGGGATTTGATAAAGCTAATAAAGATAATTATTGGGAATGGTTAGCCTCATCAACGATGAAATCGTTGATTATGTTTGTGGTAGCAAAATGTAAGCAAGCTGAAGCTAATGATTATTTTTTGAGTAAAATTTTGGAAAATTCCAGATTGAGCCGAGATGATAAGGATATTTTGCTGAGCTATTATCTTATGATGCCTGAAACGTATAAAAATGAAGCGATAAAATTTATTGAAAATGAGAAGCTTAATGTTGATGATTATATGATTATCGGGAGTTGGGGCGGTATTCCAGATGAGTGGCAAGGTAAAAATATTTGTTTGGGTATGTTATCTGATTGGATATTATATAGTTATTTGGCTGAGAAGGGGAGTGATGGCGGATGGCGAAAATGGATTGAAACACTAATTTGGGAAGCAAAGTTGTTTAATTACGGCGATGTTGTAATTGAAGGTTTGCAACAGTTCTTATATTTATCTAAATTACAGCGTCAGTTGGTTTTTGCAAAAATTGTGCGTCCGTTAAAATTGTTTATAAATACAAATATCAGAGAAAAAACTACCGGTAATGATTTTAAGATAGATGATTTGGGCGGAATATATAATTGTGAGGCAAAAAAGTGGGAGCCGGTAACAATATATGCAATTGCTAAAACCAAAACTACAAAATTTGTGAACAGGTTTATAATCGATATTTGGTTGAAATTCGGATTGTTGGAAAAGCCTAATATTGAAAACTGCAAAACATTGGTGATTTTTGATAATGCCGGACAAATGTCCGAAATTAAAAATATGTCGGATTGTGTTGCTAAAGGTCCAAGTAAAGGGGCTTCAATATTGCTATTGTGTAATAGTTTTAATAATATGGAAAATACATATGGCAAGGAGATACTTGAAGAGCTTGTTGCAAACACGAGTTATAAAATTATAATGGCTGAAAATAATGTAAAATTAAGTAAGCAGTTAGATAAATTGGCAATATTTGCATCTAAATCTGTTCAGCTACCTAAAGACAATAGACGAGTTTTTAAGGAAAAGTCTTATTTTGCAGATACAAATTACTATCATCGGTTGGCTTTGGAGCTAAAAGGACAAAATAGGAAAAAATTAGCAACGAAGGGTTTTCAGGTATTGTTGACGGAAGGATATTATCATCGTCCGGTTTTAACCAAAAATATGACGTTTATGCAAGATCATCGTTTGAAGAATAAAGCATCATTGCCGGTTGCATATTTTTTGGATAGTGAGATTGTGGAAAAAAGGTATGTACAAGATTATCAGGTGCCTGAAATTGATGATATATTGTTTGAAGATGAGTTGGGAATTGATGATGAAGTGGAATTGCTTCAATATATGAATGTTGCCTATGATGATGCTTTAAGTAAAGTTAAAGATGAAAAAATGGAAGATGTTTTGATTAATGATATATCTGCCAAGTGGAAAAGAAATAATAAAAATTTTGATGATAATGATAATTGGTGGATGAGAGAAAAAGCATTTGAAAAAACAGATGATTCTTATGAAGTTAATCCGTTTGAGATAAAAAAATAGCTGTTATTTATGCCTATGTCTGATATATTGTGTGTATGTGAATAATAACGAATCGGGTAAAAATGAAAGAAACGCTTTTTTCAGCACAAATTAAAAGACCTTTGGCAGACAGACTGCGGCCACAAACTTTAAAAGAAGTGGTCGGGCAAGAACACGTGGTGGGGGATAAAGCTCCATTGGGAAGAATGATCAAATCCGGTAAAATTTCTTCTTTTATATTGTGGGGGCCTCCGGGTTGCGGTAAGACAACAATTGCGAGATTAATAGCAGAAAATACAAATTTATATTTTGAACAAATTTCTGCAGTTTTTTCCGGTGTGGCGGACCTTAAGAGAGTGTTTCAGTATGCAGAAGATAGGCGAGCTAATCAGGGTAAGGGAACGTTGTTGTTTGTTGACGAGATACACAGATTTAATAAATCTCAGCAAGACGGATTTTTGCCATATGTAGAAAACGGTACAATTATTTTGGTGGGAGCGACAACTGAAAATCCGTCATTTGAACTCAATGCAGCGTTATTATCACGGTGTCAGGTTTTTGTGCTGAACAGGCTAAATGTTGATGATTTTGAAGAGTTGTTAATTAGGGCTGAAAAAGAAACAGGATGTAAATTGCCGGTTGATGAAGAAGCCAGAGATTTTATGAAAAATGTGGCAGACGGTGACGGAAGATATTTATTGAATTTGGCAGAAAGTGTGTGGAATTATGCACAATCAGACGAAATATTCGATAAAGAATCTATCGTTAAAATAATCCGTTCCAGAGCTCCGGTTTATGATAAAGGACGTGACGGACATTATAATCTTATTTCGGCTGTTCATAAATCTTTACGAGGCTCTGATGTGGACGCTGCTCTGTATTGGGTAGCCAGAATGATGGAATCGGGTGAAGATCCGAAATATATTTTGCGAAGATTAACTCGTTTTGCCGTGGAAGATGTGTCTTTAGCAGATCCAAATGCCGTAGTTCAAGCAATTGCTTGTTGGGATACGTATGATCGTTTGGGATCTCCGGAAGCTGATTTGGCAATTATGCAATTGACTGCATATTTGGCGACAGCTCCTAAGTCAGTTGGTGTTTATAAGGCAATGTATGCAGCCAGAGATTTGGCCAAAAAGACAGGTTCTTTAATGCCGCCCAAAAATATTCTTAACGCACCGACAAAATTAATGAGACAATTGGGGTATCATGAAGGATATGAATATGATCCGGATTGTGAAGATGGATTTTCCGGTGCAAATTATTTTCCTGATGGAATGAGTAGAGTAAAAATTTATCATCCTGTTGATCGAGGGTTTGAACGTGAAATTAAAAAAAGAGTGGAATATTTTGATAAACTTAGAGCAGAGAAACAAGCTGCAAAAAGAAATAACACTTAATCGGAGGTAATAAAATGAAAAAAAATAATCCCCGTTTTATTTTTATTATCGGAAACAGAGGCTCCGGAAAGTCTCGATTGGCAGAGCAAATAATCAGTAATTTGGGTGATGATGCTGTTTTGATTGCTGCAGATGAAGTTCATTCAGAAGTTTTGGGATTTGATGAAGCTGTCAGACAAGTTTCCGAAAAAGGGAGAATTGATTTTCCTAAAGAAGTACAATCCGAAGGAACAAAGATAGTCAATAAATTGTTGTTAGGCAGTATTGATAAACAAAAAAATATTGTGCTTGATGCGTCTTTTGGGCAAAATCATTTCAAATTTATGGAGCAACTTAAAAATATCGGATATAGTATTGAAGTTCATGGCTTGATAATAGATAAGTATTTGGCAGCGTATAATGTGGAAAAGCGTACGTTGGATTTTTTTGATTTATGTATGGATGTAAAAAACGGAATAAAGCCTAAACCAACAAAATTTAATGCAATTGATGTGGGATATAAAGTTCCGTTGATGACAGATGATAAAATTGTTGAAATTATAGATAATGTCGAAAAACATGGTGTGGATTTGTTTTTGTATGAATATGGAAAAAATATTCCCAGCTATGTTAGTGGTAAAAATTCTGAGGGTGCAGTTGAATTTTATAAGAGTAAACAAAGTGCAGACTACTGTTTGTTGCATTTGAATTTATTGAAGTTAAATCAGCGTTGTCAGAAATATGGTAGAGATATTGCGCCATTAGTGTTTATGGTTGGAAAAGAGGTTACAATAAAAGGAGCAGAGATGGCTTTGAGAGCTCCAAATTTTGATAAATATATGGAAAGTGTATTTTTTGAAGATGCAAGTAAAGAAAATATAAAAAACAAGTTTGTGCCTCGAAAACTGGGAATGCCGGCGAAGCTTAAAGTTAAAATTGGGAGAGGTAAAAGGTATGGGCGTTGAGTTTGTAAAAGTAAAAGAAACAGATGATGGTATGCGCTTAAATCGCTGGTTTTTGAAATATTATCCGGGTTTGTCTTTGGGAAGATTTAATAAATTGCTCAGAACAAAGCAAATTAGAGTAGATGGAGCTAAAGCAGAAGCATCATTGAAATTAAAATCAGGGCAAGAGATAAGAGTTCCTCCTTTAGAAGCTGAAAAAGAAAAAGTAACAATAACAAATTTATCTGCCAAAGATGAAGATTTTATTCGTTCATTGGTTGTTTATAAGGACAATAATTTGATTGTTATAAACAAACCTGCCGGAATGGCAGTACAAGGTGGTACAAATACCTTAAGGCACATTGACGGAATGTTGGAGGGGTTGAAATTTGAAAAAGATGAAAAGCCTAAGTTGGTACATAGAATAGATAAAGAAACCAGTGGAATTTTAGTTTTAGCAAGAGATCGAAAAAATGCCGAATTGTTAACCAGAGCGTTTAAGGAAAAAAATTTGCAAAAAACATATTTGGCTTTGTTAAGAGGAGTGCCAAAAGTAAAAAATGGTGAAATAAAAGCTTCTCTGGAAAAAATGGCCGATAAAATGCATGTGGTTATTGACGGAAAAAAAGCAATAACAACGTATAAGGTTTTGGATTATATCGGTAAGGATTTTTCTTTGGTAGAAGCATCTCCTTTGACGGGGAGAACACATCAAATAAGAGCTCATATGGAAAGTATATCTTGTCCGATTGTCGGTGATGATAAATATTTTGGTGCTAAACGTATGAAATTTAAAGAATTTGCAAATAAACTTTTCTTGCATGCTTATAAAATTGATTTATCGGGTATATATAATAAAAAATTGATTGTCGAGGCTTCTGTTCCGGAATATTTTTATGAAGCTTTTTCAATATTGGGAATAAACTTTAAAGGATAAGTTAATGTCAAAGAAAGTTTTTAAGTTTGTGTCTTCATTAGTGTTTAGTGCCATTATTATTTTGGCATTGGGCGGATATTTTGCAGCTAAACATTTTGATTTGAATAAATATAAGATATATGCAGAAGAATTTGTTCAAAAAAAATATGGTTTAACTCTTAAAATTAATGGAGAGGCTAAAGTTGCAATTTCATTAATTCCAACTGTTGTTGTTAATGATATTGAACTTGAAAATGTTTCTTGGGCTCAAAATCCTCAAATGATTAAGGTAAAACAAGCTGAAGTTAAATTTGCGCTGTTGCCATTGTTGAGTAAACAAATTGTCATTGACAAAATTGCATTAATTGAACCAGAAGTATTTTTGGAAAAATCTGCTGATGGAAAAGCTAATTGGGAGTTCGGATACGGAAAAGCTTCCTTACAAACCGGTGCTGTCAAAAATAATGAGACTTCTAAAAGTGTAGCAATGGCAGTACCGGCGACAATTGTTATGACCGGTTTTGCCGCTAAAAATGTGGAAATATTAAATGGCAGAGTAGAGTATTATGATGCTGCCAGTAATAAATTGGAAGATTTTCGGATTAATAACGTGACATTAGAGATACCTTCCGTTGATGAAAAAATGAATCTGAGTTTTGACTTATTATATAATCAGCAAAGAATTAACGGAAGCGCAGAATTAGGGGCATTATCTCAATTGTTGGCTAAAGATGCTAATGTTCCGTTTTTGGTTGATGCTTCGTTTTTGGGGATTGATGTGGCGTTAAACGGCGGAGTTATAAATATTTTGGATAATCCTCAGTATGCACTAGATGCTAATATATATAATCCGGCCGGAAATATGAATGTTCCTGAAATTACTCTTAAAACCAGAATAGATGGCGATATGTCTGGAATAAAGGCAAAAATAAACGCTCTTAATATCGTGGATAATTTGATTGTCGGAGAGCTGGATGTCGGTTGGGGTACAAATATTGCGAATATAGATGCCAATTTGTACAGTACACGAATTAATTTAAAAAATTTTAGTAAAAACAGTAATTTTGCATGGAATTCTCCTTTTATAATTAATGAAGCAAAAGCTTTAACTTTTGTTCCAAATGATACTGTTCCGTATAATTATTTATTTTTAGCAAATGCCAAAGTAAATATAAAAGTAGATAATTTGATTATGGCTCCCGGTTTGGAAGCAAATAATATTATGGCAAATATTGTGCTGAAAAACGGGAAATTAACAATAAATCCTCTAGATTTGAATTTTGGCGGAGGTGAAATAGTATCATCATTGATGGTTGATGCAAAAAATAAACAATTATCTTTGAATGCAAAAAGTAAAGATATGCGGATTCAAAATTTGTATAAAGAATTTGTTGTTACCGGAAATGATGATTTTGGGATTAAAAGTGGCGGAAATCTGGATATTGATATAAATTTGACTTCCGGAGGTAATACTTATCGTGATATCAGTCAAAATCTTAAAGGGCAAGTAGTGGGAATTGTGAATAAATCTGAAGTTCAGACCGGAAAGTTGCAATTTTTGAAAGGTGGAATAATTAATCAGTTGTTGTCTGTATTGAATGTAAAATCTGCAGTTGAAAAAACAATGGAACTTAATTGTGCCGTCGTGAGAGCCGATTTGGCAAACGGTAAAGCAATTTTTCCGCAAGGAATTGCGATAGATTCAAATGTTTTAACCTTAGTCAGTGACGGTAATATTAATCTGATAAATGATAAGGTATCATTTACAATTGAGCCGGCTTTTAATAAATTGGCGTTAGGGAATGTTTCTCAAACTTTAGCTTCTTTTGTGAAGGTTAAGGGGACAATCCAAAATCCTGAAATAAGGCTAGATGATACTGAAACCATAAAAACAATAATGGGCGTGGTGGCAACAGGTGGAGCTACTTATTTGGGATCTCAAATGCTGTTGACCGGTAATGGTGAGCCTTGTTATCAGGCTTTGGAAGGTACTGTATATGCAAATAAGTTTCCTAAACCAACAGGGGTTAAGGCTACAACTCAGGATATTTATCAGGGAACTTCTAATCAAGTGAAGAAGGGTTTGGAAACTTTAGGTAATACTGCTAAAGATTTATTGAGCGTTTTTAAATAAAAGGTGATTAATGACAATAAAAAAATTAAATAAAGCTACTGAAGAAATTTCTGCGTATAAAGAAGAAATAATTGATAATTTGCTCAAATTTGCAACTACTGATGTTTTGTTATTTTGGGGGAGTGATGAAAATTTACAAAAACGGCAAGAACAAGAATGGGAACCTGTTTTATCGTGGGCCAGAGAAGAATTTGGCGGAAAATACAAGACAACAAAAAGTTTAGATGTGCAAAAAGAAAATTTAGATTCCGGAATGGGGTTTAAAAAGTTTTTAGAAAAACTTGATGATAAACAATTGGCTGCTTTTTATTTGGCTGCACTTAATATGCGCTCTGTTTTGTTGGCATCTGCTTTAGTCAAAGGAAAAATAAATTCGGAACAAGCTTTCAAAGCGGCATATTTGGAAGAACTTTTTCAGGCTGAAGCTTGGGGAAAAGATGAAGAAGCTGAAGCTAAAAGAGAAGAACGCAGACAAGAATTATACGATATTGAAAAATTTTTAAGATAATGAAAGAAGTGTATTTTAGAGTCAAAGGGCGAGTACAGGGAATCGGTTTTAGGTATTGGGCAGTTAAAAAAGCTCAAGAAATCGGGGATATTTCCGGTTGGGTACATAATGCTGCCGATGGCAGTGTTGAAATTTTGGCTTTGGCTGATGATAATAAAATAGATGAATTTATTTTGGCTTGTAATAAAGGGCCAATGTTAGCAAGAGTTGATAAGTTGGAGTTTATTGTAGGTAGAAGATCTACTTTTATGCCTCCGATTGAACTCGGAAAATTCAAACGTGTATAATTTATTAGTTAATTGAATTTTTAACTTTGTGTGCTATTTTGCAAACAAAGTTTATGTTTTTTTTGAAAAAAGGTGTAAAATATGGATACGCAAGTTGTGAGTGAAGTTGCAAATCAAATGTCTATGTGGGATTTGGTGTGGGCATCTGATATGGTAACTAAAGTAGTAATGATAGGGTTGATTGCTGCTTCAGTGTGGTCTTGGGCGATTATTTTTGAAAAGATGGGAACATTGAGGCAAGTTAAATCCCGTTCTTCAAAATTTGAAGAAAAGTTTTGGTCGGGAGGATCTTTAGACAGATTATATGATTCTATCGGGAACCACCCTAACGACCCTATGGCTGCAATGTTTGTGGCTGCAATGCGAGAGTGGAAAAGGACTAATATTTTGAAATCTAAAACCGATAGAGGTTTAAGAGGGGTATCTTTACAGCAGAGAATTGAAAAAGCAATGACTGTTTCTATGGATAAAGATTTAGATGCTATGGATATGAGAATGGGTTTTTTGGCATCTACCGGTTCAGTGGCTCCGTTGGTCGGATTGTTTGGAACAGTATGGGGGATTATTAACAGTTTTAATGCAATTGCAACAACTCAAAGCAATTCTTTGTCTGCAATGGCTCCGGGAATTGCCGAAGCATTGTTTACAACAGCTTTTGGACTGATTGCTGCAATTCCTGCCGTAGTGGCATATAATAAAATATCTTCGGATATTGATAGATATGCTAAAAAGTTGGAAAATTTTATGGCGGAGTTTTCAAGTATATTATCTCGTGAGATTGATGATACCGCAATTAAAGCCGATATGGCCGGAGAGTAAAAATGTTTTTGAACGGTAACAGGCGTCACTCTAATCGTTATCAACGTAATGCAGATGTGAATATTACCAATTTGATGGATGTGATGATGGTATTGTTGGTGGTATTTATGGTGGCAGCTCCTTTAATGACATCAGGCATAGCTTTGGATTTGCCTAAGGTAGGTGGAAAAGCTATGGAAGGGGAAGAAACATCGATTAATATCAGTGTTGATAAAGACGGATATTATTATATTGGTGAAGTTGAAATTCCGGCAGATAAAGTTGTTGAAAAACTTAACGCTATGCAAGAAGCTAATTCTGAGCTTACAGTTACAATTTCCGGTGATACCGGTGCTGAATATGGGCGAGTTATAGGTTTGATGGCAATATTGAAAGAAGCCGGATTTGAAAAAGTGGGGTTGAAAACAGAACCTAAACCTTTGGTTAAGAGAAAGTCAAAATAGTCTGATGTTGAATAGTCCTCTAAAAAAATCAATAGTTCTTCATGTCGTGGTATTTTTAATCTGCGTAGTAGATTTGCCGTTGTTTTTTTGGAATCGTCCGACAGTAGGTCAAGTTCCTATTATAGTGGATTTGAAAGATGTTAAAATTTCGGAAATGACCAATTTACCTCCTAAAGCTAAATTGGGTGATGAAAATAAAGAAGCTTCTCAGGTAAAACGTAAAATCGAAAAAAAATATAATCAGGATAAAAAAGAAAAGATTGTTGAACCTGAAACTAAAAAAACAGAAAAGGTAAAAGAAAAAGAGGTTCAAGAAGCTGAAACAAAAACAGAAACTCCTAAGAAAACACATTTGGTGGCTCCACCTCCTAAAAAACCGGTGGTTAAGCCTATTCAGAAAAAAGAACAGCCTAAACCCAAAGTAGAACCTCAAAAAAGTAAACCTAAAAATACGGAAAATAAAAAAGAAGATAAACAACCGGAGTTAGCTAATCCGCTAAAGAGTTTATTGGCATCAGTTGATGCTTTGGAAAAAGCTGAAGGGCCAAAATCTGAAGTAGCAACAATTAAGGAAGGAACAAATGTCACCAATATGGGAATTGAAGGAGGAATCGGCGGTTCTTATTTTAGTGAATTGTCAATTTCTGAAATAGATGCTATTGCGGGAAGATTGCGTGCTTGTTGGAATTTGGATCCGGGAGCAATGGGTATTGAGGATATGATAGTGGAAATTAAAGCCGAATTAAACCAAGACGGGTCTGTAAGAAAAGTGGAAATTGCCGATATGTCCAGATATGGGACTGATGATCATTTCCGCTCAGTGGCTGAAAGTGCAAAAAGAGCTGTTTATATTTGTGCTCCATATAAAATATTGGCAGATAAATATGCTGAAAAATATGATTTATGGAAAATTATGCGTTTACGCTTTAACCCAATGGACAATTCTGTACAATAAAAGGTAAATATGATTACAACTAAAAAACTGTCATTAAGCACTTTGTTAAAGAATAGCTTTAGTTACTGTAATGAAAAATATAAGATATTGCTTTTGTTTATGGTAGCTAACTATTTGATTTGTAGTGGGGCCGCATATTTGTGGAAAAGTTTCTGGCTATGGATATTGGTAGTGATTTTATATGTTTTGTGGGGAGGTATGTTCAGATATTACTTTGAACGTAAGCCTTATTTTGATTTTAAATCTTTATTTTATTCAATGGTGCCATCAACCAAAATAGTTGTATTATCAGTTATGATTGTCAGTATATTTTTGTTATTGCCTTTAGCCATACTGTTTATTCCATTTTTACCTGATGAATTTATAAACGGATATGCACTTTTTTTGCAAAAAAATCTTCAAGATACGTATCTTATTGATGCTATGATTAATGTGATTGTGGTAATCTTTTCTCCTATAATATTGTATAGGCCAATGTTGGCTTGGGTGGCAGCCCTGTTGGGAAGGAGCGGATCTTTAAGGTTTGCATGGAACAAAACCGGTGGTAATTATTGGGAGTTTTTATTACTGGCAGTGCTGATAGATTTGTTATATGCGTTGATATATAACGGAATACTGATTTTGGGAGGAAATATTTATGTGGCTTTAATGCCGATATCTGTATTGGTAGTTTATTTTAATATTGTAATTGCTAAGATATATGAATTTTTCTTTTTGGAGTGATTATTGATTGGCCAAAAACTTAGCAATCGGCTTATAAGATAATCTGTGTATTCCTTGTGTAATTCCGTATTTTTTGATGCCGGAAATGTGGGCAGAAGTTCCATATCCTGCATTTTTTTCAAAACCATAGTATGGATATTGTTTGGAAATTTCCGTCATAATGTTATCTCTATATACTTTAGCGATGATTGAGGCGGCAGAAATAGAATAACTTTTAGCATCTCCTTTAATTACGCATTGGCACCGGTAATCTGAGTTTTGGGGAATTCGGTTGCCGTCAATAAGGGCTAAAGTTGGTGTTTCCGGAAGGGAACGTATAGCTCGTTGCATGGCAAGAAATGTGGCTTGAAGGATATTTAATTCATCAATTTCTACGACACTTGCCTGACCGATGCCAATACTGATTAATCCTAAGTTTTGAGCTTCAAACAGTTGCTTGTAAAGAGACTCTCGTTTAGTTACTGATAGCTTTTTAGAATCATTAAGACCATTGAGTAATGAAGAATTTAAGTTTTTATCTTTGATAATTACAGCTCCGGCGACAACCGGACCGGCCCAAGGACCTCGTCCGGCTTCATCAACTCCGGCGATGATATATTCGGGATATTTATTTTCAATTTCAAAATCTGGCATTTACCAATTTACCTTGATTTGTTGAGATGTGACTTCACAATTTCCGCCAATAGGTAAGGTGGCAATAGGTGTGGTGTGACCAAAGTCGATGTTTGCGATAATTGGCAATCCTTTTAATTGAGGGATATTTTTAAGGATAAACTCTAATTTCTCTCGTGAAATGCCAGAATTTTTTTGGAATCGCCCAATCAATAAAGCTTTGATATTAGAAAAATCTGTTCGTTGGGCAATAGATTGAAGTTGGCGTAAAAATTCTTTGTCATCAGCTAAAGAATAGTTGCATTCTTCTATCATTAAGATTGTGTCTTTAGAAAATTGAGGACGATATGGGGTGCCTTGTAATAAAATATAAGTGCTGAGATTGCCTCCGGCGAGCTCTCCTTTGGCAATGCCGTCGTTGATAATCCACCAACCATCATTTTTGATGAACTCTCGTTTTTCTTGGTCTAGAAACCATAAATCATCACTCCATTCATTTGAAGGTACTATATTTGCAGAACGACTAAATAAAATTTGTTGTAAGTAATCAATAGTATATTCACATCCTTTGAGCATGCCGATGGAACTATAATGCGGGCCATAAAAACCAATTAATCCGGTTTGGGCATAAATGCCGTTTAAGAGAGCAGTTATATCTGAAAAGCCACAAATTATTTTGGGATTGTTTTTGATTAAATCGTAATCTAAAAAGGGTAATACTTGGTTGGAATTAAATCCTCCAATGATTGTAAAAATGGCTTTAATGTTTTTATCTTTGAAAGCATCGTTGATGTCTGATGCCCTTTTTTCGATTTCTGATGAACCTAACATGTCAAAATTGTCATCAATAGTGTTTTGGCCGAATGAAACTTTTAATCCCATAGCTTCAAAACGTTGTTTAGCAATTTGACGACAATCTGCTCTAATAATTTTTATGCCAGTAGATGGGGCAATAATTCTGATTTCATCACCGGATTGAAGTGGAGAAGGAATGAGTTTTTGCATATTGAAGCTCCTTAGATGTTAATTTGTTTCAGTATAATCATTTTATAATATTTGGCTACTATTTTTTGAGATATTGATATTTAGCGGTTAATGAATATATTTTGAGAAAAATGTGAGGTAAAATGTGTTCTGTTTTGGCAAAAAAATTTTATATATTCCGACATGGTGAGTGTCCTTTAAATAAAACAGGGCATATACAAGGACAAACCATTAACGGCAAATTGACGGAGAAAGGGTGTAAACAAGCTGCTTATGTGGGATTGATGCTTAAGGATAAACAAATAGAAGTGATCGTGTCTTCACCTATGTATAGAGCTATTCAAACTGCAAAAATTGTTAGAGAGCATTTACAAAATATTCCGATATTAATAGATAAAAGAATTACAGAGGTTAATATGGGAGTGGTTGAGGGATTGCATATTTCTTATGCAGAAAAATTATATGCAGAAACATATAAACATTGGAGAAGCAATAAGTTGAAAGATTTGCTTACATCTTTTGAAAACGGAGAAACTAAAGCTGATGTGCGAAAAAGAGTGTTTGAAGCTTTGGAATATTATGCAAAAATGACAAATTATAAAAATATTGCAATATCGACTCATGGAATTGCCATAAGTCAAATTTTGCAATATTTCGGAATTAAAAAAAATAACATTCCTAATGGTACAATAATAGTTGTTTATTATGATAAATCCCATTGGAGATATAGCGGATTTATAGGAAATGAAAAATAAAAAAATCCGCTTTGATTAAAGCGGATTTTTTGAGATTTATACTTTATATCAGAAGGTATAACGTAAACCGGCATACCATTCATGACTTGTGAATTCACCATAGGTGAGTTCTTCCATATCCATATAGCGGTAACCCATGTCAAAGTTGGTACAACGGTTGAGACGGAGAGATATACCTCCTCCGACAGTCCATGTGAAATTATCTTCATCCCAACTGTATTTAGTGCCGCTAATGATATTTTTATGATTGACTTCTAAACGTGTAATGCCGATACCACCGGAGATATATGGACTGATCCAGTAGTTGGGCATGAGATCTAAATATGCATTCAACATTAAAGAATCAGAAGAAATATCTACGTTGTATTTGTGGAAAGGGCTATCTTGATAATGTTCGTCAAAATCATTGCGATAAATATACTCTGCTTCTACACGGAAATATTTATATTTATAACCAAGAGCACCGGAAACATTCCAAGTGCCACCAAATTCAAGACGAGAATCATCTACTGAAGCGTCATCTTTGTCATTCAGGTTATAGTCACTATATCCTCCTCTGGCAGCCAGATAAAATCCGTCACGGGCTTCAGCAATGTTGGTTGTAGCAATAGTTAATACCAAAGCAGAAGTTGCAGTTGCAAAAATTTTGTTCATGTTTGTAGTCTCCAATGGTTGTTTTGTAAATTTTGTCCAAAATAACATGCTTTTTTGTAAAAATCAAGTATTTTTTTATTGTTTATAATCTACTTCAACAGTTGTTATTTATTTATTAATTTTTTTGAAAATATTTCAAACCTTTAACTTGGTTTTTGTATGTATATATTATAAAAGAGGTAATAAGGATGCTTTGGATAATAAATGGTTTAATTTATGGATTTTTTACGGCGTTGTATACATTGGTGAATCAACGTCATAAATTTAACGGATATATATTGGGGATCTGGCGAGGATTTGGAATAGCTTTATTGTTTTTTCCGTTTATGTTTATGATTCCTTTACAGACGAGCATTAGCAATTGGTTGCTACTGATATTTCAGGGAATAATGATAGGAATCTATGATTCCCATTTGTTTTTTGCATCAGCACGTTTCGGTGCCGGACCAACATCAAGAACTATGGTTATAAGTGTTTTGGTGACTACGTTGATTTGGTGGATAATGACTCCGGATTTATTTATAGTATTGGTTAGTGACGGAAACAGATTTATTACTTTGATTATGATTTTAATCGGGTTTTGTATCAGTTATTGGTATATGATTGCTTCTCCTATCAGCAAAGAAGTGGCTGAATATGTGACACCTGCAATTTTTGCATTGGCAGGTATGAGTGTGGCAACGAAAGAAATTGCTACAATGGGGCAAAATGTATGGTATAATATTGTTTATTATTTAGTGGTAGCTACTTTTGTTAGCGGAATCTATAATGTAATAATGTATCTGATTACCGAAAAGTGTAAAATTAAAGAGTTGGTTATTGAGATATTTGCTCCTGAAATTGTGAAAGTGGGAATGTATATTGTCAGTTTTTCAGCAGTGCTTATAGCATCAAAAACTATGGCTATGCGTTTAGCTCCAAATCCGGGGTATGTAGTGGCATTGTTACTAACATCTCCGATTTTTGTTTTTTATTTGAATAAATATAGCAAAATCCCTGATAATATTTCAGTAAAAGCCGGTTTTTCAATGTTGTTCTTTTTGCTGTTGTTAATGCTAGTTATTAATATTGAGAGTATTGCAGATTAATTCTTCTATTATTTTATTTAAGACCAAAAAGCCTTTAGAGGTTGCTTTTATGTGGTGTGAAGAGTTTTTAATAAGATTATTTTGACTAAGCGATGAAATAACTTGAGGAGATATAAAGTTATCAAAATCAATACCGCAAATCTGCTTAAAATGAGCTTTATTGATGCCGGCAGTTAAGCGCATTCCCATTAAAATCAATTCTTCTGCACGTTCAACAGCGGTTAACGATTCAAGTTTACGCTGATGAGTAGTTGCGTATATTCGGTTGTTAAATTTTATTCTTCCATGTGCTGATGGGCCAATACCGATATAATCATCTCCTTGCCAATAAAGTTTGTTGTGAGATGATTCATAACCGATTTGTGCATAATTAGACACTTCATAATGTTGGTAGCCGTATTGTTTTAATATATTGTTGCTGATTTTATACATTGATGCTGATGTTTTTTCATTTGCAGGCAAGATGCCTTTTTTTGCAAAAACCGTACCATCTTCTATTGTTAGTTGATATAGGGATAAGTGTTTAAAACCCATTTCACACAGAAACGTAAGTTCTTCTTTCCAGTTATGAGCAGATTGATGCGGAAGGGCATAAATCATGTCGGCAGAGTGATTGTCGAAAATGTTGAGAACTTTAGTTGCTGATGATAAAGCTTCTGCAACACTGTGTGTTCTTCCCAGAAATTTTAATCCTGTGGGATTAAGCGATTGTATTCCTAACGAAAGGCGATTAATTCCGGCTAAACGTAAGTCTTTAAATAGTGAATCATTATCTGTATTAGGGTTGGCTTCGAGTGATATTTCAATATTATTGGCAAGTTTCCAATGGTTGGAAATATTGTTAATTATTTTTTCAATGTTTATGGCGCTAATCAGCGATGGAGTGCCTCCGCCAAAAAATATGGAAGTAACTTCTTGGTGAGAAGTGATTTGGGAATAATATTTAATATCTTCAATATATTCATTGATGATCTGCTCTTGAGGTATGTTTTTACTGACTTTACTGTAAAAATCACAGTAAGGACATTTGCTACGGCAAAAAGGCCAGTGAATATAAATACCAAACGCCATTAGAGAATAAACTTAGATAAGTCCGCTGAATGAGTATATTTGTTAAGTTTTTCTTCTACCATTTCCGGAGTTATGACGGTTTCTTGTCCACTACAATCAGTGGCTTTGAAACTAATATCTTCTAACAAAATTTCTAATACCGTATGGAGACGTCTGGCTCCGATATTTTCTACATTTTCGTTAATTTCGACGGCAATATCAGCAATTTTATCAATTGCTTGCGGAGAAAACTTGAGAGTAAAATTTTCGGTACCGAGAAGAGCAATATATTGTTCTATCAAGTTAGCTTCCGGTTCTGTTAAAATTCTTACAAAATCATTGTGGGTAAGGGCTTGAAGCTCTACTCTTATCGGCAAGCGACCTTGTAATTCCGGTAATAAATCAGATGGTTTGGCCAAATGGAATGCTCCGGAACAGATAAACAGAATATGATCTGTTTTGACCATGCCGTATTTAGTGGTTACTGTGGTTCCTTCAATTAGAGGTAATAGGTCTCTTTGTACTCCTTCTCTGGAGACATCTGCTCTTCCGCCTTCTGATTTGCCGGTGATTTTATCTATTTCATCAATAAAAACAATACCGTCATTTTCAACAGCTTTAATTGCTTGAGAAGTGATAGTTTCATTGTCTAGTAATTTATCAGATTCCTCATCTATCAGAAGTTTTTTGGCGTCAATAACTTTGATTTTTCTGGTTTTATATTTTTGGGAGTTGCCTCCAAGTAAGTCACCAAGACTAATCATGCCCATAGATGCTCCGGGCATTCCCGGAATATCAATTGTCGGCATGGAAGTATTAGAATTATCAAGTAAAGAAATTTCAATTTCTCGTTCGTCTAATTTATTGTCTCTCAAAAGTTGGCGGAATTTTTGTTTGGTATCTTCTCCGGCATTGGTGCCGACTAAAGCTTCCAATAAACGTTCCTCCGCTCCATCAGATGCTTGTGCGTTTACTTTTTTGCGCATTTCTTTGCGTGTATTGTGTAATGAAATTTCTACCAAGTCTCTGATAATGCTTTCAACATCTCTTCCGACATATCCGATTTCCGTAAATTTGGTAGCTTCTACTTTGATAAAAGGAGCTTTTGCTAATTTGGCTAAACGGCGGGATATTTCTGTTTTACCAACACCGGTTGGTCCAACCATTAAAATGTTTTTGGGAACAATCTCTTCTCGTAATTTTTCCGGAAGTTGCATTCTTCTCCAGCGATTACGCAAAGCAACGGCAACGGCTTTTTTGGCATCTGACTGACCAATAATATATTTATCTAATTCTGATACTATTTCTCTAGGGCTAAAGCTATTCATTACAAATTCTTTCTATTATTATATTGTGGTTAGTGTATACATCAATGTCTCCGGCAATTTTCATGGAGCGTTGTGCAATATCTTCTAGGCTTAAGTTAGGGATTTCGTATAAAGCTTTGGCTGCAGACATTGCATAATTACCTCCGGATCCGATACCGATAATTCCGTCATCCGGTTCCATTACTTCTCCGGTTCCGGAAATTACTAAAGATGTTTCTTTATCTGCTACAATCATAAATGCTTGTAGTTGGCGTAAGTATTTATCCATACGCCAATCTTTGGCTAGTTCTACGGCAGCTCGTTTGAGTTGATTGGCATGTTTTTCAAGTTTTGCTTCCAAGCGTTCTATAAGAGTAATGCCATCAGCAGCAGCTCCGGCAAAACCGGCTATAATTTTGCCGTTACCTATTCTTCTGACTTTTACTGATTTGGATTTGAAAACTATTGCTTCGCCCAGTGTTGCCTGACCATCTCCGGCCATTACAACTTCATTATCTTTTCTTATGCATAAAATTGTGGTCATTAGTTTTTCCTTAAAATATTATATCTTTTATTTAGGTAAAGTTTTGATGTTTTGCAAGTAATAATAAGTATTTTACATTTTTTCTGACAATAAGTAAAATTGTTGCGGAGTGATTTCTTCCGGACGAGATGTCAAGGGAATTCCTATCTCATTACACGCCTTTTCAAGATTAGGGTATCCCTTCAAGCTTTGGCGTATCATTTTGCGACGCGACGAAAATGCTTGGGAAGTTATTTTTTCCAATTTTGATATTTGTTCTGTTGTAAGATGAGAGGAAAGAGGCTCAAATAAAAGTACACTTGACCAAATTTTGGGAGCGGGTACAAAACAATCAGGGGAAAGGTCAAATAGTTTGGTTATTTTGCATTGTAATTGTGAAATTATTGATATTCTGCCATAACTTTTATTGTGGGTAGATGATAATATTCTTTCAGCAACTTCTTTTTGAAACATAAGTGTTAAACTTTTATATTTGTTGACAGATGTCAGCCATTTTATAAGTAAGGGTACTGATATATTGTAAGGCAGATTGGATATAATATGAGTGGGAGTTTCAGATGAAGTAGTATATTCGAATTTTAGAGCATCGTTATTGATTATTTCTAAAATGTTTCCGGTTTTTGATTGAAGTTCTTCCATTATGGATATGCAACGTTTATCCATTTCTATAACCGTAAGTTTTTTGGGGGAGGCTTTTAGAATTGCTCTGGTTAACCCTCCCGGTCCGGGACCTATTTCTATGACGTGAGAATTGCAAAAATTATCAATTTGTTGATGTGTAAGTGAAAGACGAATTATTTTATCGGTAATATCTTGATTTAATAGAAAGTTTTGACCGAGATTTTTATCAGCCATGAGATTGTGAGCATCTACGGTAACTCTCAGAGAGGGAAGTGAAGATATTGTTTCTGATAAATTTGCCATAAGTTTACCTTATTTCGATTACAGCTTTTTGGTGAATATCTTGAAGTAGTTTTTTGGATAATGTTTCCATTTTTTGATTTTCAAGAAGTGTTTTAATCTCATTTTCTGTTGGAGGTGTCGGTTTATCTGTTTTAGGATTAAAACGTTGTTTTAGCTTCAGTATGTAGTATCCTTCTCCGAGCAAAATCGGATCGCTGACATCTCCTGCTTTCATTGTTCTTAATCTGGTTTCCAATGTGGAAGCTAATTTTCCGCTATTTACCCAGCCTAAATTTCCGCCGTTTGCTGCCGATGGACTCTCGGAAAATTGCATCGCATAAAGCTCAAAACGATTATCATTACGTAAGTTGTTTACTAATTGAGATAAATTTTTAGCATTTTCTTTTTTTATAAATATTTCTGCAACAAAATATTTGGGAATGTTAATGTCCTTTTGAGCACTTTCAAGAGCTTTATTTATTTCTTTTTGAGTAATAGTTCCTTCGGAATAGTATTTTTTACGAATCACTCTCAGCCATGCAAGTTCTGATTTTAATTGTTCTTCTATTGTTTTGTGACTTACATTGGCTTGTTTTAGCATCAACGGAGTTAAGTTATTACTTTGAGTGTATCGTTTTATTTGTTCTTCTATTTCTTTATCGGTGATGAAGATACCTTCTTTGGAAGCTTCTTGAAGTTTGAGTTTTTCTTCAACAGCACTGTTTAGGACACGTTGGTGAATCATATCTTTGGTTTGACTGTTGTATGGTATGCCGGTATTCATTAAAAGAAGGTTTACTCGATTTTGAAAATCATCACTGGATATAATTTCTCCATTAACCAGAGCTTTTATTTTTAACGGAGCGGATATAACAGTACTACTAATAAAAGTTAAGGCTAATGCTAAAATCAGTTTTTTCATGCGGGGGTCTCCTGTTAAAAGCTAATTGGTTCCTATTCCACCTAATGTTTTTAAGAAAAATGTTGCTCCAAATTCAAAGGAATCTTCATAGTTGGGATCGTTTGAATTGTCTTTTTCTATGTTGAAAATTATCTTAGTACATTCATCTTCATAGGTGATAAATGCGCCTTTTTCCAAAGCAGCTCCGCCTTGAGTCATATCTTGGCGGTTATAGAGACTGACAGACCAATTACGAGTTAAGAGAGCTCTGATAGATGTATAAAGTTCTTCTCTTTCTTTGCGTCTGAAAGTTGAAGTGTTGTTAGCTTGGAAAAATGTATATGATAAATATAAGTTGAGTATTTTGGGGCCAATGCTTGAAGATAGTTCGCTATAAGTAATTTTATAGTCGTTTTTATCTATCTTGAAACGGTAATTCAAATCAAAATATTCGTTAGGACTGGCGTATACTCTACCGACATAGTCTGTAAAAGATCCTTTTTGACCGTCTGCATCAGCAAAGCTTTCATCTTTTTCAAATTCATAGCTTTGCGCCAAGAGTACAGATGTTCTTCCCCATTTTTTACCATAGGAACTCCAATTCAAACCATAGCTAATGCGGCTTCCGACGTCATTACGGTCATACCCTGAGTATCGATTTAAGTTTAAAATATTTGTATCATTAAGCTCAACGTCTTGGCTATCTTCGTTGGGAATTTCATCTATTTTATTACTTTGGTTGGGGGATAATGCGGCAACGATAATCGGTTCAATAATTTGATGTGAATTCTCAGCCGTACGGATAAACGGCATTCTCCATTCTATACCAGCTTGCGGAAAGATTCTTCCTACAACACCATCATAAGCGGGGGCTTTGCGATTATATATGTAATCATTGACATAATATAAGTCAGATTTCAATGATGCCACAAATTTATATTTGGCACCAAAAGAACTGGTATATGGTAAATTCCAAGAATTAATCAAACTGATGCGTTGACTACTGTCGTCACCTTCTTTGTGAGTAATAGATGCCATGCTGAGAGTGTTTTGATTATATAATCCGTATTTATTGGGTGAACTGATGTTATCATAACTAAACAACGGAAAAACAATAGGGGCATCTGTGTTACGTAGATTGTAGCTGATTATTTTATAGTAATAAGCTTCTAAAGATGCGTAATTTCTATTGTCAAAACCTTGCAGGCGAGCTCTTGATGTTAGCCATGAGTCATCTTTTTGAGGAAGAGATAAATCTTTAAGATAGGCACTGTCTGAAGCATAATTAATGTCTGTATCAGCAACCCAATAATCATTTATTTCGTAACGACCATAGGCAAAAATATTTCCTCGATCTTTGTGAGTGTCAGGATCTCTTAGAAAACTACCTGTTCCGGAAACATGCCCTTTGGTGAAATATTTATTGTATCCACCACTGTAAATGATACCTTTATCACTACTGATTATCGGGTTGAATAAAATGTCTTCTTGATCGGAAATTGCCCAGAAGTATTGTCCTTGAATGGCTCCGCCCAAATATTTATTACTACTGATACGGGGAAATAAGAAACCTGAACGACGTTTAACAGTCGGATCCGGATGTGATAAAAATGGTGTGTAAAAAACAGGTATTCCTTTAAGCTCTAAAGTAGCATTTTGATAATGCATATCTTGATCTTCTGCATTGTGTTCTACTTTGCGAGCTTTTATTCGCCATAACGGACTGGAATCTTCGCATGCATCACAGGGAGTATAAATTGCGTTGGTCATTATCTTTTTGTCTTTGTTGCCTCGTCGGAAAGTGTCGGCAGATATTCTGGTTTTATCAGCTAAAATAATCCTAATGTTTTTCATATCAGCTTTAGTCATTTTATCTGATAGTTCGGCATAGTCAGTAAAAACAACATTGCCTGTTGATTCCAAAATAATAACGTTTCCGACGGCAGATAATGTGTCTTCTTTTTGGTTATATATAACTTTATCAGCTTTAACGGTAAGATTATCTCTGATGATTTCTACATTGCCGTTTGCGGTTATAATGCTTAATTCTTGGTTGTTTTCAACTTCATCGGCACTAAAATAAACTTCCGGGTTTTCTTTATCCGTAGGTGGTTTGGGAGTGAGAATATCCGTTATGTTTATTTGTGGTGATATGCGTGGCTTTTTTACACCGGTAGAATCCGTGATGTTTTTTTGTGTATCCGGAGTAACAATACTGTAATCTGCAAGCAATGTCGAGGGAAATATCAGTGCGCAAGCAGTAGTTATAAATATGGTTTTTAAGGAATTATACATCAATGGCTCCTTGCTTTTTTTTCAAGAAACCAAAAAGGTTAGGTGTATAAAATCTTAAAAGATAAATACAGCCGATAAACGGAATTAAGATGTTGAGGTATAAGCCGATAAGCCAACACAAATTTTTGGCCGCCAAATTTCCTAAAGCTAAATCTAAAGCTTGAATAATTACCATGAGGGCGACGCTTATTGATACAATTTTAGCTTGGCCACGACGATTGAAGTTACCAACAATCAAACCGGTACAAGCCAATAAGGCATATATGATGTTTAGAAACGGGGTAGTAAAGCGTTTGTTGCCTTCTACTATCCAACGACGAGCTTCTTTGGGAGACAATGATGGGTTGTTTTTTGCAAACAAAAGTTCTGATAATGTTTTTTGACGAACACCGGCAGCTTTTTTGGCTTTGGTGCTTTTGGCACCGAAATCAACCGAATAGCGCTCAAATGAAACTGAGCTGAAAGTGTGATTGTTGTTGCTGATTTCTTGACGATTTCCATTGATTAAAATTATTCTGGGACCTTTGTCTGTGTGAATAATTCGTCCTAATTCTGCGGATATTGTGGAATGAGATTTAGGGTTGCGTTCGTCATTAATTAATATACCACTAACAGAGCCATCAGGTTGATGAGATGTAATAAATACGGTGAGATTTGGTTGTAAGGTTGTAAACTCACCTTCTCTGAACATAAGGTGTGATACATCATTTTTGATGCGCCATTGTAAATCATTAAAAATATCTTCAGCTTTGGGAATGACTATATTCATGACATAAATGTTTATCAAAGTCATTAATACTCCAAAGATAAAAGCAGGTTTGGCATTTTGCCACGGACTGATACCGGCAGCTTTCATGACTACCAATTCTCTATCTGAAAGCATGCGATTATATACAAAGAGAATCGCCGCAAACAGAGATATCGGTGCCAAAATTGTGAATATTCTTGGCATCAGAAGAGAGGTCAGTTCTGCAAAAAGGCTTACGGATATTCCTTTGTTGGTGATTAAGTCTACAAAACGCAAAGATTGCGTGAGCCAAATAATGGACATCAACGAAAATGAAACCAGTAAAAAGCCTATTAAAATTTGCTTTATTATATATAAGTTCAACTTTTTCATAAGGGCGATTATAAACAAATAATCAGATTAAGAAACAAAAATTTTGAAGATAATACATAAAATATGTAAATTTTTGGTTTGTAAAGTAAAAAAATATTAAAATTGTGGGGTTGACACAGAATCTTCTTGAACGTGATTTTTTTTGACTCTAAGATGTGATGGAATAAACACTAAACAAAGGAGATTTGAATGGATAATAATTCTTTGGCAGCACAAACCGCTACCAAGTGGCGTAAGAAACGTGGATCGTTAATTATGGCTTTGCATGAAATTCAAGGGGTTAAAGGTTATATTCCATGGGAAGATGCGATGGCTGTGGCAGAGGGAATGGGTATCCCTTTGGCAAGAATCTATGAAGTTTTGACTTTTTATAATTTCTTTAAATTAGATGCTCCAGGTAAGGCGGTAATCTCCGTTTGTACGGGAACAGCCTGTTATCTTAAAGGTAATGATAAAGTTCTTGAAGAATTTAAAAAAGAATTGGGAATTGGAGAAGGCGAAAGTACTCCTGATAAATTGTTCCATCTGCAAAGTGTGCGTTGTGTCGGTTGTTGCGGTTTAGCTCCGGTTTGTGTGGTCAACGGTAAAACCTATGGTAGGGTAACACCAGGTGATGTTCGCAATATTCTTGATGAATGGCGCAAAAAACTTAGTGAAGATGAGGAGTAAAAAAATGGCCGATACAGACTTGGATAAAAGATTTGATATTCATGAAATAGCAAAAGCTAAAAATGCTGAGATAGATAAGTATTCTTGTAGTATATATTGTTGTCATTCTACCGGTTGTAAGTCTTCAGGAAGTGATACGATTATAGATATATTAAAGACAGCCATTGTAGAACACGGTATTGAAGATAAGGTCAGAATTGTGGCTACGGGGTGTATGGGACTTTGTGCGCAAGGGCCTTTGATCAGAGTTGAAGTTAAAGGGCAAAAAGATGTTTTGTATAAGCGAATCGAACCTTTGGTTGCAAGATTGGTAATTACGGAACATGTGGTTCCGGCGTTGAAAAAAACAGAAGGTGAAGTTTATGAACTTCCTCCATTTTTACAAGAACATGTGTTATCTTTGGATCTGCCTTTCTTTACCAAGCAAGAAAAAGTGGTATTGAAAGATGCCGGACATATGGATCCTGAAGATATTCAAGAATATATTGCTCGTGGCGGGTATTTGGCTTTGGAAAAAGTTCTGAAAACCATGAAACCGGCTGATGTGGTAAATGAAATTAAAAAGTCCGGATTGCGTGGCCGTGGCGGTGGAGGATTTTCTACCGGTATGAAGTGGGAGTTTGCCGCAAAAGTACCTACTATTGATGAAAAATTTATAATTTGCAATGGCGATGAAGGGGATCCCGGTGCATATATGGATCGTTCTATTTTGGAAGGAGATCCGCATTCGGTTATTGAGGGCATGATGATTGCAGCTTATGCAATCGGTGCAACGCAAGGTTGGTTCTATGTGCGTGCTGAATATCCGTTAGCAGTGGAAAGACTTGAGAAAGCTATTAAAGCTTGCAAAAAGAATCGACTGTTAGGGAATAATATTATGGGAACGGATTTTAGTTTTAATATCGAAGTTCGTTTAGGTGCCGGTGCATTTGTTTGCGGAGAGGAAACCGCTCTTATTCGCTCTATTGAAGGAAATAGAGGTACTCCTCGTCCAAGACCTCCATATCCGACAGATAAAGGTTTATGGGGTAAACCATCTTGTGTAAATAATGTTGAAACTCTCGGAAATGTGGCAAAAATTATTTTGAAAGGTGCTGATTGGTTTGCATCTTTTGGAACGGAAACCTCTAAAGGTACGAAAGTGTTTGCATTGACAGGACAAGTTGAGCATTCCGGCCTCATTGAAGTGCCAATGGGAACCAGTATCAATGAAATTGTTAATGAAATCGGCGGTGGTGTGCCTAACGGTAAAAAACTTAAAGCCGTGCAAACAGGCGGACCTTCAGGAGGTGTGATACCTGCAGAATATTTAGATATGCCGGTTTGTTATGAAGAGTTGAAAAAACTTGGCTCTATTATGGGATCTGGGGGTATGATCGTGATGGATGATACTTCCGATATGGTCAATATTGCGAATTTCTATTTGGATTTTACTGTTGATGAATCTTGTGGCAAATGCGCTCCATGTAGAATTGGCGGTAAACAAATGTTGTTATTGTTGGAGAAAATTAATAAAGGCAAAGCAACCAAACAAGATTTGGAAGATCTGAAAAGAATCGCCGTTGCCATGCAAAAGGCTTCTTTGTGCGGTTTGGGACAAACAGCTCCGAATCCGGTACTTTCAACTTTGAAGTTTTTTGAAAACGAATATTTGGAAAAACTTGTGGACAATAAAACAGCCGGAGAGGAGAAATAATTATGGTTAAATTGAAAATAGATAACTTTGATGTAGATGTTCCTGCCGGTACTACAATTTTGGAAGCAGCAAGAAAAGCACATATAGATATTCCAACTTTGTGTAAACATCCTGATGTGGATCCTAGTGCCGGATGCGGTATGTGTATTGTGAAAGTCAACGGACGAATATTGCGTTCTTGTTGCACTCCTGTGGCAGAAGGTATGGAAGTTATTACCGGTGATGCTGAAATTGTTAATGTACGCAGAACCGTGTTAGAATTGATTTTGAGTACACATCCTAATGAATGTCTGACATGTATTCGTTCTGGACATTGTGAATTGCAGGATTTATCCAATACTTTTGGTATAGAAACCAGTAGGTTACCAAAACTCAATAAAAAGTTAGAAAAAGATGAATCTACCAAATCAATTGTTTTGGATCCGTCTAAATGTGTGGTTTGCGGAAGATGTGTTGAGGTTTGTCAAAATCAACAGAATGTATGGGCTTTGAGCTATTTGAATCGTGGTTTGGCGACCAAAATTACAGCTGCCGGCGGTATTGATTTGGCAGATAGTCCGTGTATCAAATGTGGTCAGTGTTCCGCTCACTGTCCTACCGGTGCAATTGTGGAATACGATGAAACCCAAAAAGTTTGGGATATGCTTAGTGATCCGGAAATTATTACAATAGTTCAAATTGCTCCGGCAGTTAGAGTGGCAATAGGTGAAGAATTTGGATATTGTTTTGGTGAGAATTTAACCGGAAAAACATATGCTGCTTTGCGCAGACTTGGTTTTAATAAGGTATTTGATACAAACTTTGGTGCTGATCTTACAATTATTGAAGAGGCAACAGAATTTGTGCATCGTTTTACTAAAGAACCTGAAAAATTGCCGATGTTTACTTCTTGTTGTCCTGCTTGGGTTGATATGTTGGAAAAATATCATCATGATATGATAGATAATTTCTCAACTTGCAAGTCTCCTCAATCAATGGTAGGGGCTCTGGCAAAAACTTATTATGCAGAAAAAATGGCAATTAATCCTGAAAAAATAAGAGTTATATCGGTGATGCCTTGTACTGCTAAAAAATGGGAAATTACCAGAAGTAAAGATATGAGCAGTTCCGGTTATCAAGATGTTGATGTATCTTTAACAACTCGTGAATTATGCAGAATGATTAAACAGGCAGGTATTGATTTCCGCAATTTACCGGAAGAAGATGCAGACAGTCCTTTAGGAGAATACTCCGGAGCCGGAACAATCTTTGGGGTTACCGGTGGTGTGATGACTGCAGCTTTAAGAACCGCTTATTTTTATATTACCGGAGAGGAACTTGGCGGAGTTAATTTCCAAGCTATTGAAGGGCTTGATGGTGTTAAAGAAGCCGAAGTTGATATTAATGGTACAAAAATAAGAATAGCAGTGGCTCATGGTTGCGGAAATATTGAAATTATTCTTAATAAAATCAGAGAGGCCAGAGAAGCTGGTGAAGAAATACCATATCATTTTGTGGAAGTAATGGCTTGTAGAGGAGGGTGTATCTCCGGTGGCGGACAGCCCAGAGTTATGTTGCCGGGACAACCCAAACCAAGAGGTATTACTGATGAAATCAGAAAATTGCGTTCAGCAGGTTTGATGAATGAGGATCTTGAGGCTAAAAACAGAGTTTCTCATAAAAATAAATCTGTAAAAGCATTGTATAAAGAATATTTGGGTAAAGCCGGTGGGCATAAAGCTCATGAATTGTTACATACTCATTATGTGGCAAGAGATAAATATAAAAAGTAGTTGAATTGTAATCATTGCAAACTATGAAGGGAGTGAAAAGATGTATCTCTTTTCACTCCCTATGTTTATAAATTAAATTTGATATTGCTTTATGGTGATGTTTATCTTTTTAGATATAATGAAGAATAGTTATTGTTTCTATCACCAACAAGGGAAACCTAGACCGGCAGCCATGCCATTGGCTTGAACATTTCTTAGAAAAACAAAAAGGTGAATAATTAAAAACTCCTCAAGCTCAGCCTGAGGAGTTTTTTTATTACCAATACTAATTTTATTCCCAACAACCAACTGCCGGACCGGCCCCAATCACAGAACCATTTTGGGAGCGACACATATATTCTTCATCCGCATCAATAAGACCGGCGCACCAAGCATCAACACTCCATCTTTCCCAAAAATCATCACAACAATATTCAAAGCAATCACAACTCCAATTCCATGCACCACCTGTACCACAAGTACTCATATCAAGACATGCTGAGCAATCATCGCTACTACCACCGCTACTGCTTCCTCCACTACTACCACTGTCTTCTTCACATTCTTCGGAGCAATAACCGTCACGATATACACCCCATGCATCATCGCAAAGAGATTCACTGTCGCAAGAATATGGGAAGTAGTCATCCTCACAATATTCAGAACACATAGAAGAATCAGCAGAACAAGTATATCCCTCACAATATTGCCAATCTCCACCACATTCATAGTATCCAGAACAAGCATATACACAGGTATTACCGTTCTTATTATATCCGGAATTACAACTGTTAAGTTTATATTTAGTCGTTCCTCCGCATGAGTAATTAGAGCAATTACCATTAGACGGGCATGAAGCCAAAGGATAATTTGTAAAATCACAATCAGGATTACAAGTATTCCCGCTCTGTGTATATCCTGAATTACAACTGTTTAGTTTGTGCTTTGTCGTGCCGTCACAGGTTATGTTTGAGCAATTACCGCCGGTGGGGCATGAGCTTAAGGGGTAGTCACTAAAATCACAACTTCCAAGTTCCAAACACAAATAAGCAGATAAATCAAACGGACATCTGAGAGAGATTTTTCCGGTACAATCCGATGCACTTTGAGTATATCCCATTTCTTCACAGGACGGAGCCGCCGTACAAGTTTGCGCCATAGCCGATGATGTATATGCCAAACCGGCAATAATCGTTGTTGTTACTAATAAATA